>DOON01000199.1 GCA_003514865.1 Clostridiales bacterium | reverse complement strand
CAAGGTTGACAAGGTAATGGGCGAAGTTGGACTTCTTAAGGAATTTGCAACGAGATTCCCGCATGAGTTTTCAGGAGGGCAGAGGCAGCGTATAGGAATAGCACGCTCCCTTGTGATGAATCCTGAGTTTATCATTGCTGATGAGCCGATTTCAGCATTGGATGTTTCCATAAGGGCACAGGTTTTAAATCTACTCAATGTTTTGAAGGACGAAAAGGACCTTACGTATCTTTTCATAGCCCATGACCTGAGTGTGGTTAAATTTATTTCGGACAGAATTGCAGTTATTTACAAGGGGCATATTGTGGAGCTTGCGGAAAGTGAGGAGCTGTTTGCAAATCCTCTGCACCCCTACACCAAATCTCTGCTGTCAGCTGTGCCTATTCCGGACCCGGAAATAGAAAAGAATAAAAAACTGATGGTGTATGACCCTGCAATTCATGATTACAGCACAAATAAGCCTGTATGGACGGAAATAAAGGACGGACACTTCGTGTGGGGCAACAGTCCGGAAATAGAAATGTACAGAAAAGAGCTTGAAAATAACATCAGTGAGGGTGCAAAATGAGTGGAAAATTAATTATAGCCGGCGGAAACTTAGAGTTCTGCGACAGAGAAATTCATAAAATACTTGTTGACCATGCCGCAGCGGCGGGAGGTAAGCTTGCCATAGTTCCAACGGCCTCAGGCTTTGAGCCTGTTGAATCCATAAAATATGTGGAGGAGCTGTGGGAAAGTCTTGGTGTGAAGCGTGAAGACATGGTGACACTTCCCGTGTTTGGGGAGGAAGGCACAGGCTGGAAGGAGCCTGCTCCAGGAGACGACCCCGAAATAGTATCTATGCTTGAGTGTGTTGTCGGATTCTGGTTCACCGGCGGAGACCAGTACTATACCCACAAGGCATTCATAAGAAAAGACCTGACAGAAACAAAGGCTCTTCAGATAATGAAGGAAATATACAGAAACGGCGGAGTAATAGGAGGAACCAGCGCAGGCGCTGCCATCATGAGCGACACCATGATTGCCTCCGGTACAAATTCCACGGCACTGTCAAAGGATATTAAGTACGGCTATGGAGATTATGACGAGAATGAAGACGGAGATGAAGCGAGCTTAAGGATAGTTAAGGGGCTTGGGTTTTTCACTGACGGAGTTGTAGACCAGCACTATGACAAGAGGCCGAGGCTTCTCAGGACAATAAAGGCGGTGATGGATTCAAAGGATTCATTTTTCGGATACGGTGTTTCAGAAGATACAGCCATGATTTATGACAGAGATACAAGAGATATTACGGTTGCCGGCTCCGGCGGAGTTTATATACTTGATTTAAGAAAAACTAAGCAGCAGGAAAGCACCTATGAATGCAGCGGCGTATCGCTTCACATTATAAAAAAAGGTGATACCTTCAATCAATGGAAGCATTAATATTTATGGAACAATGCGGTTAAAATAGATGTGTGAAGCTATGAAAAGTATTGCGGCGCAGGACAGATATGCAAAAATAGCTGCCTTCAGAGCCTTGTTATCAGGAATGTCCTCACCGGGCTTTGCGTCGTAATCCTTATCTATGTTGTATACTCCTTTTTTCTTGTATGAAAACCTGTAGTCAAACTGCTTTGATGCCGACGGTTTGCGTTTTTTGCGGAAAAAATATACGCCGTCAAGCCTCAGGTATGTAATCCAGCCGAGCATCAGATAAAGTGCACCGAAAAAAGACAGAGCATAAGCGAAGGAATAGCTTCCCCATGCTAAAAACCTGCTGAATAAGTATGATACTAAAAATGATACGAAAAGTCCGAAGAAAAATTTATTGTAAAATATTGTTTTCATAATGCCTCCTGATTTATACTGCTTTTATTTTANNTTGTCCGCAATATAGGAAAGCAGTATATACTAATCTGCTTTAAGGGAACTTATTTAATGCGGATTAGTATTAGAAATTATACCATCAGAAAAGGTGTTTTACAACAGGACAGATTTAAAATCTACGCGGAGGTGGCAAATTGGAAAAAAGAATAACAGAAATCAAGGATGAGCCTTCGTTTTTTCATGAAATATATGAATGCGGTTCAGCTGAAAACTCTCCTTCAATTACGATCACGGCGGGAATACACGGTGATGAGGTAACCGGAATCTACGTGGCAGAAAAGCTGATTGAATATTTAGGCAATCATGAATTAAAAAAAGGCTTCGTGAAAATTATGCCGCGGTGCAATCCAGTTGCAATGAGACGCATGAAGCGATGGTCATCCTATGATGAGACAGATATGAACAGAATTTTCCCGGGAGATATGAACGGCACCGCCACCATGAGAGCAGCACACAATGTCTGGGAAGAAACGAAAGATGCCCACATCATAATAGACCTGCATTGCTGCTCCAACAGCAGCATGGCGTATGCTCTTGCAATATATGATGAATTTCCCGAGGTTGAAAATCTCGTAAAAAAGATGAATATAGAAAATCTTGTGCAGTCTGAAGGAGTTGGTGGGCAATTATTTACTGAAGCATGCCGAAGAAGAGGGCAGAGGGCATTTGTAATTGAGCTGCCAAGCGGAGTTCGTCCCGGGGCGATAAATTTTGACGCGGCGGACATATGCCTTGAAGGGCTTATCAATCTGCTTAAGCAGGAGGGTGTCATAAAAGGAAATTATGTTGACAATCCGACTGAGTCATATGGGAAAATAAAGGATATCTATTCAACCGCAGCAGGTCTCTGGCTCCCGTCAGTAAAGAACGGACAGCAGATCCAGGCGGGAGATGAGGTAGGTACTGTCGACAGCTTTAATATATATGCACCTGAATCAGGCAAAGTGCTCATAACTATTCCCGGCTCCTATGTATTTGCCGGTGATCATGTTTTGTCATATGTTCAGGATAACAATGACAGTTTGTAAAGGAGAAAAACAATGATTAAGATTATTAAAAATATAAAGGTATATGCACCCGAATATATGGGAGTGCAGGATGTCTTGCTGGTGAACGACAAGATTGCTTACATTGGCAATGACATAAGAGCTGAATTCAGTGCTCCGGTGGAGGTTGTTGAAATAGATGGCAGCGGAAAGATACTCGTTCCGGGCTTCATTGACTCTCACGTACACCTGCTTGGAGGTGGAGGCGAAGGAGGATTTGCCACAAGAACTCCGGAATCTACCTTGACGGGGTTTACAACGGCAGGAGTTAC
>DOON01000086.1:17569-19760 GCA_003514865.1 Clostridiales bacterium | reverse complement strand
GCCTGCTACCAGTTCATCCTTTATTGTCTCCATAAATCCATTTAAAGCTTTTTCTGCATCCTTCTTTGTGAATCCAGTTTTTTCTGCAACACTAGCAATTAATTCAGCTTTATTCATTAAAAAACCCTCCTTAATAATGTTCTTTTGTTTTTTTATCTAAATTCCTACTGGAACTTTGATTCTTCCCATAACTCATCCATTTCCTCAAGGGTCATCTGCTTCATATCCGTGTCAGAATGAGTTTCAATGTATTCAAATCTGTTAATAAACTTGTTTATTGTCCTGTTGAGAGCAACATCCGGATTTATCTTCATGAATCTCGAAAGGTTAACAAGCGCAAACAGCAAATCTCCGAACTCTTCTTCCATCTTTGAGATATCGTTTTTTCCGCACTCCTCCATGAACTCAAAAAGCTCTTCCTTGATTTTCAGCAGCGCACCCTCCTTGTCAGGCCAGTCAAAGCCCACCTCTGCAGCACGCTTCTGTATTTTGTAGCTCCTGCTTAAAGGCGATAATGCCTTGGGTACGTTTTTCAGGTTATCCGTATAGGACATGAAATTTTTTTCTTTTTGCTTTNNCAAAAATATGTTGAAAATCCATATTTTTTTTCTTGATCAAGCATAAAAAGAGGTATTTTTTTTACAGTTTCCTCCAGAACATCCACCAATAATACATGTGAATCATCATCATATGTTTCCATCAGCTTAAGCTTAAGCTGTGATGCCATTTCAAGATCATAAACCTGTGTAACTACATTAAGTGAGTTCACATCAAAGGAAAACTCATCCGCCTCCAGGCAATCCAGAATCTTTACTGATTTATAATCAGTAAAGCCTGTTAGCTTAAGGCATTTATCAAGAAAACTCATTCCATCAATTATTATTATATTTATTTTGTGTTTATATTCATCAATGAGTTTTTTTGTTACAATATCACCATATAAAGGACTTCCTGCTGTACAGTAATTAACTTTCCCGTACTTTTCTGCCAGTTCAACTATATTATCGGTTATTTTTTTATAAACTTCATCAAAATTTTCATATTTTTCAAAAAATTCATCAAAACATTCTATATCTATTTCTTTTTTTAGATTTTTAATTACAGGATGGCGCTCTGTTCTTGCAAATGTGGGTATTTCCTCATGCAGAGCCTTATGGGCTTTCATAGTCAAATCATCGCTGTTTCCAGCACCCAGGCCTATTATCTGAATAGTGTTCATTTTATTTCCTCACAAACTTCGCTAATTTTTCTCCCTTAGGTATTAACTCCAAATCTTCCTTCGTAATGGCACCTGTCAGCAACAGGCAAATTCCGTAAACAACCGCCGCAATTGCTATTGAGCCCAGTACAGCCAGATTCTGACTTCGAAGCACCGACTTTAGCACCATGAAGGAAACGGCTGTTGCCAGAGCCATGGCAGCAGAAGACAACAGAGTTCTTGAAGATATCTGAACCAAATTGATCTTTATCTTTGTTTTGTTTATATCTACTAGGTTCAGAACCGCCACCACCAGGTATGAAACAGTGGTGCTTATTGCAGCTCCTCTTATATTTATTGAAGGAATACCAATTAATATGTATGATAAAATTACTTTTACAACCAATCCGATGGCTAAGTTCTTAACCGGATGGAACTGCTTGTTGATTGACTGTAGTATCGCCGTAAATGCCTGCACCATCGTAAGGAAGATAACTCCTATTGACAGAATTTCAAGAAGTGCACCGGAGCTCGCATGCTTTTCCGGCCCTATGGATGCATATAAAAGCGCTATAACAGGCTCTGCGAGCATGAACAGACCTATTCCGCATGGCAGACCTATAATCAGCGACATTTTGATTCCTGCGTTTGCCGTAGCATTCAGTCTTCCTTCCTGCTTCCTCGTAAATGCATCTGTTATTGCAGGGACCAGGCTCATTGCAACAGCTGTTGAAAATACCTGCGGGAAGTTAATGAGGGTCTGGGCAGTACCGCTGAGCTCGCCGAACATATCGGCAATCTGCACGCTGCTGTATCCTATTGCTGAAAGTCTGTTTGATACTATGTATGAATCCATTATACCCATCAGCGGTGCGATTGATGCACCTATGGTTATTGGTACGGCAATATACAGCAGACTTTTTACAATATCTTTTACAGGCTCCGTCCTGTTTCCTGATGCTTTTGAAATCTCTTGCTTAATGCTTTTTTTGC
>DOON01000086.1:11350-17513 GCA_003514865.1 Clostridiales bacterium | reverse complement strand
CATCAGGTAAATCAAAATTAAAGCTGCCACGCCTCCCGCAGATGCTCCAAACGTAGCTCCTGCCGCAGCTTCCTCCAGCCCTTTACCCACAAATGCATATGCAAGATAGAGACCCACGACAACTCTGAACACCTGCTCAATAATCTGTGAAAGCGCAATGGGAGCCATATTCTGTGTTCCCTGAAAAAATCCCCTGTATGCCGACAGAAGCGGGACAGCAAACAAAGCCGGAACCAACGCAAGCATTGAATAATAAGCTCCGGGAAAACCTATGAATGAAACAAGGCCTCTGGCAAAAACAAGCACCAGCAGCGATGATACAATTCCTATTAAAAACAGTCCCCAACGTGCCACCTTGTATACCTGATACGCACCGGCATAGTTGTGAAGTGCCCTGCGCTCAGAAACAAGCTTGGCAATTGCTGTGGGAAATCCTGATAAAGACACCACTAACAGCAGATTATATATATTATAAGCGGGCTGATAATAACCTATTCCTTCTGTTCCTATGAGATTGCGNNTGCGATGCTCAATATTGCAGCGCCCTTAACGAAATTTTCCTTAGACATGACTATTCCTTTCCTGCCGAATAATATTTTACATGTTACTATGATATGACTATTTTGCGAACTTTTCCTTAACTTTTAACAATTTCTGAAATAAAGTTTATCACAGATTCCTTGAGTTTTAAAGAAAAATTTGCCGTTCTTTTTAATTTTCTTATTGCAATACCAGAAAATATGATATAATTCTTATTATATAAGAGGCATAAGGAGAATTTAATGGAAACACTGAAGGGCACAATTGCTGAAACAATTTTTCGCAACGAAGAAAACGGATATACCGTTGCATTGTTTGAAGCCGACAATGAGGTTATTACTGTTACAGGAACCTTTGCTACGGATGTGGCAGGCGAAACGCTGGNNGAAAAAGGATAAATCATGCTAAATACGGTGAACAATTTCAGGCTGAAATGTACACCATCATTCTTCCTTCAAGCCTTGACCAGATAGAAAATTACCTTGGATCCGGATTAATCAAAGGAATTGGCAAGTACACTGCAAAAAAAATTGTGGAGCTGTTCAAGGAAGATACATTTGACATTATACAGAGTCAGCCTGAAAGGCTTATGGAAATTGAAGGAATAGGCGAAAAAAAGGCTGATATGATTGCCAAAAGCTTTTCAGAGCAGGCAGACCTAAAGGAAATAATGATGTTTCTGCAGGAGCACGAAATAAGCATAGGCTACAGCGTTAAAATATACAAGCAATACAGAAAAAATACCATAAGTGTCATACTTGAGAATCCTTACCGTCTTTCGGAGGACATATACGGCATAGGCTTCAAGCTGTCAGATAAAATTGCCGCTTCCCTTGGAGTTGAAAAAAATTCTCCCTACAGAATATCCTCAGGAGTCAGATACCTGCTTACAGAATATGCAGCCCGCGGTCATTCTTACGTGCCGTACTCCATGCTTCTGAACAGTGTGGCAGAACTTCTGGAAATAAGTTGCGATATAGCGGAGGATGAACTCCGCAATATGGCTTTTACGGAGAAAGTACATATAGANNCATGCCATACCATACGGCAGAAGTATGTGTATGCAGGGACCTCATAAATTTGTCCGCTGCAGATTTCAACATGGATGAAGAAAGCGTGCATCCATACCTTGAGGAAATAGAAACTGAGACCTCCATCATACTTTCAGACAAGCAGAGAAAAGCGGTGATTCAGTCCATTATCAACGGGATAACCGTTATAACAGGCGGCCCGGGAACAGGAAAGACAACCATTATACATTCCATAATAATAATATTTGAAAAATTGAAGAAGAAAGTTCTGCTTTGCGCACCTACGGGAAGGGCGGCAAGACGCATGTCTGAATCAACAGGCAGGGAAGCAAAGACCGTCCATAGAATGCTGGAATACGCCTTCGGTGAGGATGAAAGCAATCTTACATTCAACAAAAATGAGGAAGCTCCTCTGGACGGAGATGTTGTTATTGTTGACGAAATGTCCATGGTCGATATAATCTTAATGAGCAATCTTTTAAAGGCAATAAAAAAGGGAACCAGACTGATTTTAGTTGGGGATGTAGACCAGCTCCCATCGGTTGGCGCCGGCAACGTACTCTCAGACATCATAAATTCAAATGTGTTTAAAACTGTGAGGCTTGACACAATATTCCGACAGTCTGCCGGAAGCATGATTGTTCAAAACGCACACTCCATAAATAAAGGCATCATGCCTGTATATAATAAAAAGGATACGGATTTTTTCTTCATGCGCGAAAGCATCACCGAGGATATAATCGAACTGATAATCGACCTGTACTGCACCAGACTCCCTCTTAAATACGGCCTTGATTCCGTAAGGGACATTCAGATTCTTTCTCCCATGAAAAAAGGAGATTTGGGCGTCATCGAGCTCAACAAAAGAATTCAGGAGGCAATAAANNCCTCCGGAAGCTACATCTTTCGTGTGGGAGACAAGGTAATGCAGGTTAAAAATAATTACCGCACCGAGTGGAAATCCTGCGGCGATGACGGAAACACCGTTACGGGAGAAGGAATTTACAACGGTGATATAGGATACATCATTTTCATTGATGAAACTGAACAGGAGGTAACTGTTCAGTTTGACGAGGAAAGAGAGGTCGTGTACCCCTTCAACCAGCTTGATGAGCTTATACTTGCATATGCCACCACCGTACACAAAAGTCAGGGAAGTGAATTTCCCGTAATTTTAATGCCCGTGGTGTGGGGACCTCCAATGCTCCTCACAAGAAACCTGCTTTATACAGCCATAACAAGGGCAAAACAGCTTGTTGTCCTTGTGGGAATAGAAAAATATCTTCAATCAATGATTGATAACGATAAAATAGACAAGAGGTATTCGGCCCTCGATTACAGGCTAAGCCAGGCCCTTGCAACATACAGGCTTTTAACGGCGGGGATTATTGAAATATGAAATCCTATGCGAATTCATTCATGGAGCTTATTTATCCTGAAAAGAATGTGTGCTTCATATGCGAAGCCTATGACGAGTTAATAGGTGACAGGTATATTTGCCGCGACTGTGAAGCGCATTTCAAAAAGCTGACATCTCCCCTTTGCCGCAAATGCTCAAAGCAAATCGATTACGGATATGCGGACAGGCTGTGCTCGGAATGTGCTGATACAGAGAAATATTTTGAAGAATCCAGGTCACCCTATTCCTATGAAGGGCTTGTTAAAAAGGCAATTTACAGCTATAAGTACTACAACAAGGCGTATTACTTCAAGCTTTTTGGAAATATCCTCGTTGAATTTATGAAAAATACAGAATATACGGATTTTGATTTCATAGTATCTGTGCCCCTTCACCGGTCAAGGATGCAGGAAAGAGGCTACAACCAGTCTCAGCTCATAGCAAAATACATATCTGAAAAGCTTTCCATTCCCTATGCAGNNGGACACGAAAGACCCAAAAGCAAAGCCGCCAGAGTAGATTGTCCCGCAAGAGAAATATAATAAATGCTTTTGAAACAAAGAAATCTTCGGAGAAAGTTATCCACAGCTCTGTGCTTTTGGTTGATGACATATACACAACCGGTGCAACGGTCAACGAATGCGCAAGGGCACTCATAAACAGCGGTGTATCGAAGGTGTACGCAATTACAATAGCAAGGTAACAAAAAAATACAAGGGCGCATAGCGCCCTTAATTATTTTAGTTTTATATTTCGGTGATAATCATGTCCATTTTTATATCATGGGATTCTGACGGCACTTCATCAAGCACCTGAAAGTCATATGCAACGGCAATTGCCTTTGCATCTCTCCTTTTTCGGGATAACATCCTGTCGTAATATCCCTTGCCAAAACCTATACGATTGTTGCTCCTGTCAAAAACCACACCCGGAACTATTATTAAATCAAGCTCCTCAGGCTCAACTCTTCTTATTTTCTCAAAAACCGGCTCGTAGTATCCAAAATGGCTCAAAGTCAAATCCTCGCCGATATTCTTGATTTCCGAAGGTATTATTACAGTATTGACCGTATCCGTATATGGTATTACAACACGCTTGTTGTCTTCCAACATTTTGTTGATTAAGGCCGCTGTATCCACTTCGTTTTTAAAGCTCATATATACAAATACAACCTTGCTATTTTTATACTCGTCCATACAGGTAAGCTTATTCATGATTGCATGGCTTTTAATTTTAACCTCTTCTTCAGACATGGTATTTCTTATATTTAATATACTCTTTCTCAGCTGGCTTTTTGTCTCCATTTTTATCACCTGAAAAATATTGATATTAAAAAACCATATAAGCCGCTTATTGCAGGCCCTATTATAAAACTCACTCCCCTGAAAACAATCAAGAGAAGCATGGCAAATCTAAGCTGATCATAATACTTATAATAAAAATTCCATACCCTTGCTCCACCTATGCTGCCTAAAATATGGTGACCGTCAAGTGGCGGTATGGGAATTAAATTAAATACCATCAAAACGAGATTTATGTATACTGTGCTTTGCATCACCTCCCAAATTACCTGGGTTGTGAGATTGTATTCCATGAACATGTCCACGGCCTTCATAAGTGCTACAAATAAAAATGCTATAAGAAAGTTGGCGGCAGGTCCTGCCAATGATACTATTGCATCATCTTTCCTAGGGTTCTTAAAATTCCTTGAGTTTATCACAACGGGCTTAGCCCATCCAAATCCAAATAACATCAGGCAAAGAAATCCCATGGGATCTATGTGCTTACCNNGTTGTCACCCATTTTGACAGCAGCGTATCCGTGGGCAAATTCGTGTACAGACAATCCGAGCAAAATTCCGGGCAAAATTAATAATTTACTTAATATAGCGTCCATATGTCCTCCTTGTACTTCTATATAGTACATTATCTGTCTTAAGAATACCTGAATTAATCTTCATAGTCTGCGGAGTCCTGGAACTTATAAACAATTGCTGTTTCAAGCCTTCTTCCTTTTATTTCGGTTACTTTTATTTTCAGACCGTACTCTTCCAGCTCCATAGTTGTTCCGTCCTCAGGAATTATGCCCAGCACACCGAACACAAGCCCTCCAAATGTATCAAAATCTTCATCCGGCAGATTGATTCCAAGCTCTCTGGAGACATCCTCAAGATATGCGGAGCCTTTTATTTTCCATGTATCCTCATCTATTTTTTCAATTGTAGGAGGCTCCGGGGTCAGATAGTCATCATCAAAATTACCCACTATCTGCTCAAGCAGGTCATTCATGGTAATGACACCGCTCATTCCTCCATATTCATCAAATACTACGGCAAAATGACTTCTTGTTCTCTTCATATTTTGGAACAGCACATCTGTTCTAACTGTTTCAGGCACATAATATGCTGATTTTATGGCCTTGTTCATAATATTTTCTCTCGATTTGTCCTTTAGTCTAAAGTAATCCTTGACATTTAGAACACCTATAATATTATCGGCACTTCCATCGCATACAGGGTATCTTGTATGCCTGCTCTTTGTTATTTTCTGTGACCATTCTTCATCTGTTTCGTCAAGCCACAATATATCTACTTCTGTCCTGTGAGTCATTACCTCTTCGGCAGTTTTATTATCAAATTCAAAAACATTTTGAATCATTTCCTTTTCGNNTTTCGTTTGCATTTATTGAGCCCTTTTCACTTCCAACATCAACCATCATTCGGATATCTTCTTCGGTTACGTCATCATCCTCAGAATCAGGGTCAATTCCTATGAGCTTTAATATACTGTTTGTTGAAGCTGTAAGAAGCTTTACAAGGGGTGAGAATAATTTAGAAATGAAATGTAAAAGTCCGGACATCAATAGTGCTAATTTCTCAGCATTTTTCATTCCTACTCTCTTGGGTACAAGCTCTCCGAAAATCAGTGTAAAGTAAGACAGTATTAAAGTGATTATAATAACTGACATTGTGTTTAAGGTTGCTGACGGCAAGGTCACCCCAAGCCTAATGAAAAGATTCGTCAGTCTGCTTGCGAAGTTATCTGCCGCAAAAGCACTGCCGAAGAAACCGGCCAATGTAATTCCTACCTGTATTATGGAAAGAAAATATGACGGTTGAGATGTGAGGTTAAAAAGCCTCTTAGCACGTTTATCACCTTCTGCTGCCATTTTCGCCAATTTGTTATCATTCATA
>DOON01000086.1:0-11205 GCA_003514865.1 Clostridiales bacterium | reverse complement strand
TAAAATAAAAGCAGTATAAATTTATTTAACAAAAAGTTGATATATTTATAAATTTATTGTAATATTACAAGTAAGAATAAATGCTCGACTTTTGGGAGACGGGCAGAGAATTTCGCGGAGGCTAACATGTTTCTTGAAGCTCTGATTTTAGGAATAATTATAGGTCTGGTCAGGAGAGGAAAGCTATCCAGACTGGAATATGTAAACTTCAGCTGCAAACCGTTCATATATATAGCTGCTCTTTTGTATCTCTCCATAATAGTAATGAATTTAGGTTTGTTTAATTACAGCTCATCCTTGTATTCTATTTTTCTTTTATTGTCGTATATCTTCACCGGATTGTTTTTAATTGCAAATATAAGCATGAAATTTGCAGCAATCCCTCTTATTGGACTGAGTATGAATCTGCTGGCGTTTTTATCCAATGGTTTTAAGTTCCCTCTTTCGTCGGAGGCTGCGGCGAAATTATACGGAAATGAAATGTATGAGCTCTTAATTAACGGTAAAATATTGTTTTTTACCCCGGCGGAAGGTGCTTCATTAAGTTTCCTCGGCAATATAATAACAATTGGAAGCCACATAATAGTAAGCGCCGGAGACATTGTTGCTGCTGTTGGAATAATTCTGGCAGTGCAGGCAATCATTTCAGACAAATTCATACAGACGAGAAATAAAATTACATTTTCAAAAGATATTTTCAAATAAATAACGCGCCAAGACCGGCGCATTATTTTTTATTATTTTTATTTTTTGGTTGTTTCCGTCAAAGCCGATGCCAGCCCCGCCAGAGACTGAATTTCCGAAGGAATAATGATTTTTGTTGCCTGCCCGTTAGCTGCCTTCTCAAATGCTTCAAAACTCTTCAGTGTAAGAACTTCCTTGTCAAGTTGTACTTCCTTTATCATCTTCAAGCCTTCTGCTGTTGCCCTTTGAATGCTTAAAATTGCTTCTGCTTCACCCTCTGCCTCTCTGATGGATGCCTCTTTTTTAGCCTCCGCTCTCAGGATGGCCGACTGCTTTTCTGCTTCCGCTTCAAGAATAAGAGACTCCTTCCTTCCTTGTGATACCAATATTGCTGAATTCTTCTGTCCTTCCGCAATAAGTATGGATTCTCGCTTCTCTCTTTCTGCCTTCATCTGTTTTTCCATTGCATTTTGTATCTCTTTAGGAGGCAGTATATTCTTAACCTCTACACGGTTTATTTTTATTCCCCAAGGATCTGTTGCCTCATCAAGCACCGCGCGCATTTTTGTATTTATTATTTCCCTTGATGTCAATGTTTCATCAAGTTCAAGATCACCTATTATGTTTCTTAAGGTAGTTGCCGCAAGATAATCAATTGCCGACAACGGTCTCTCAACACCATATGTGAAAAGCTTTGGATCCGTGATCTGAAAAAACAAAACCGTATCAATCTGCATTGTTACATTGTCCTTTGTAATTACAGGCTGAGGAGGAAAATCAGCCACCTGTTCCTTCATTGATATTTTCTTAGCTACCTTGTCAATCAAGGGAACCTTCACATGAAGTCCAACTCCCCATGTTGCCTGATAAGCTCCAAGACGCTCTACAACATACGTTTGCGCCTGAGGTACAATTCTTATATTTGTTGCCACCAACATTACTAATATTACCAAGATTAAAATAAAACCAATAAATTCCATTTCTTACCTCCTGTTATTTTCTTTTAACTATTAGCTTTACACCTTTTATTTCTTTAACAACAACAAGCTCGTCTTTTTCTATTATATCATCGTCAGACGATCTTGCCGACCATATCTGACCTCTTACCTTGACATAGCCTTCGTTGTCAATGTTGTTTATTCTTGATTCGACTTTTGCTGTTTCTCCTATAAGGCTGTCTAAATTAGTCTTTGTCTTTCCAACCTTTAACTTTTCAACAGCTATAGGTCTTGTCAACACGAGACATACTATTGACACCAATAAGAAAATCACTATCTGAGTCTGAAGACCAACGCCCACCATATTGACAAACCATGCGATCAATGCTCCTATGGCAAACCAGATAGTCGTAAGTCCCATTGTGGAAGCCTCAATAATAATACATGCCACAATAATTATAAGCCAAGCCCATCCAATGTATTCCATAATGCCTCCTTTTTAATTATTCTCTTTGTTAATTATATACCACATATGCGCCCAGGTAAACATTAATTTCAATCAATTATGCCGCTCAGGGGCTGGTAAGGATTGACATATGTATTATAAATGCTCACGGCATAATGAAGATGGGGCCCTGTGGAGAAGCCCGTCGTTCCCACCGTGCCTATTACTTCGCCCTTTGATACCTTCTGCCCCTTTTGTGCCAATATCTTATCCATGTGATAATATGATGTGAAAAGGCCCATTCCGTGATCTATGACAACTGTGTTGCCCGGTGACAGAAGGCCCTCCATAGCAAAAACAACAATACCGTTGTTCGGCGCTTTTACTTCTGTTCCTATGGGTGCCGCCAGGTCTAATCCCGAGTGTCTGGATGATGACTGCTCATTGTTTACAAACCTTATCTCAGCAAAGTCTGTTGTGAGCCTTCCTTCCACAGGCATATCAAAAGTGCCCTCCCAGAGCTTCTCAGGTGACGATTCTGTTCTTGCAGGCTTCACGAGCTTTGCAAATTCATATATTGCAGTATTGTCGTTATTTGATTCATTCATTTCGTTTGATACTGTCAGATACTGTGTTTTAAAAGATTTACTATTTACGGTAAATATCTTCTCTATGGTATATTCCCTATCGGTTCCTTCATTTACCACTGCGGTAAGCTTATGCTCTCCCGGCTGAGCATACAAGTCTATGGGACATATAAATATATTTTTGCCGTTGTAGCTGTACATATTAGTATCAGTCTTCACCACATCTGTGGAAATTTTTAATGTTTCATCACTGTTCAGATTCTCTGCTGAAACAAGCAAAATATTGCCCGGGGAATTTTCCCTTGTTATAACAGAAATATCTGCATCTCGATCAATTGCAACCTTAAAGCTCAGCGTCTGGTTCCCGTAAAACTGAGAGTCACTTCTCATAAGCCACTGGGCATGGCTTTCAATTTCATATTCTCCGTCGGAATTTATTCCGGCTAAAACATCATTGAGGTATGCTCCGCTTCCTATGAGCTTCCCCTGCGAATAGGCCTTAACAGCCTGACTGTCAGGAGTTTTTTCATAAGCTATATCCAGTGTGTCTCCCTTTTTGATTTTTACTGAGTTTCCCTCTATTTTTCCCTTTATCTTACCCTCTTTTTTAACAAAATTCCCTCCCGAGTTCCTGTACGTCCAGTCATACAGCCGGTCGGGCTCAAGCAGGTCTTCGTTGTAATCAAGAAAAGCATCATACAGCGTGGAATTCACATATACATAGGAAAAACTTTCATTCAAAAGCAAATCTCCGGCAACCTTGTCATCAACTATATAACTGCTTCCTTCCCGTGATACATATGCCTTTCTGCCGTTCAAATCAATACTCAGTATATAATTGTCGGTACCCGAGTTTTTCTTCATCAGAAGTTCATAGGATGGCAGCCCTGAAATACTTTCTTGTGTTTTATCTTTTGCTTTTATTGCCTTAAGCACCACCGCCGCATTTTCACTTCCTGCATNNCGCAGGCATTACTGTTTTCTCTCCATCCGCTAAATTAACAATCTCTATTTCAGATATATTTTCAGCCAATAAACATCCCGAAGCGATTATCATTGGCAGCATAAGCAAAAACATCAAATATATTCTTTTCATTTTGCCTCCCTAAGCATTCATTTTATAATACAGTATATATAAATTGTGTAAATATATTCTGATGTATATTATGTCCTATATTTTTGAAGCCGAAACAAAAAAACTGCTGAAAACTTTAAACACAATCATTTTCAGCAGCAATATGCATTATCTTTCTTCTCTGTAATAATTCACTCCGCAGCTTGCAGGCTGAGAGTTTTCTTTGGACTTCCTTATTGATGTAATAACAAGCACCAGAGCGGTTATTACAAAAGGCAGCATACTGTATATGGCATTTGGTATTGTAATAATTGTTTTCGGAAAATAATATTTCAGTACGTTGAATGCACCAAATATAAATGAGCCGAAAATCGCCTTACCCGGGCTCCATGATGCAAAAATTACAAGGGCTACAGCGATCCACCCGAGGCCGTTAACGCTGTTGCTCATCCATACGCCGCCATTAATTATCAGCGAGCAGTATGAACCACCGATTCCGCATATGCCTCCGCCTAAAAGAACGTTCAGATATTTAAGCTTTGTAACCTTTATACCTGCCGCGTCGGCGGCAGCCGGATTTTCACCTATCGCTCTGAGATTAAGCCCCGTCTTTGTACGGTTCAAGTACAGGCCGCAAAGAATTGCAGTTGCAATTCCAAGATAAACAAATGGGTCGTACTGAAACAGCAGCCTTCCTATAACAGGTATGTCGCTCAATCCGGCAATATTCATGTTTCTCAGCTGCATAGTTATATTTTCCGGAAGCTTCAGTGATGTTGTTTCGGAGCTCACAAGCATGTATTCTCCGAAGAAGTTTGATATTCCGGAGCCGAATATTGTGAGCGTCAGTCCTGTTACATTTTGGTCAGCCATAAATGTAATAGTCAATATGGCATAAATAAGTGCTCCTAAAAGCCCAGCCAAAAATGCGGCCGCCAGTGCGACCAAAAGGCTGTCACTCATATATCCTGCCATGAAGCCCCCACACGCTCCCATCATCATCATGCCTTCAACACCAAGATTGAGATGTCCGGATTTTTCGTTTAATATTTCTCCCAGGGTACCGAACAAAAGAGGTGTACCGGCAAATACAGCAGCCACAATAAAGTTTAAAAACAGATTCATGCACGTCCTCCTTTGAACTTATATCTGATAAAGAATTCGCTTCCTAAAATGAAGAACAATATGATTCCCTGCAAAACATCAGCAGAATATGTTGATAGCCCATACGTGGACTGCATTACGCTGCTTCCCTTTTCCAGTACGCTAAATAAAAATGACACCAGTAAAATTCCAAGTGGATTCAGATTTGCAAGCCATGCTACAATTATGGCGGTAAATCCCACGCCACCCGCTACAGAGGATGCCAGCGTCATATCTGAGCCGGCAGACTGCACGACTCCCGTAATCCCGCATATTCCTCCACTTAACAGCATTGTGCGGAGTATAACCTTTTTAACATTCATTCCTGCGTATCTGGCCGTTGACTGGCTTTCGCCCACAACACTTATTTCATAGCCATACTTGGTGTATCTCATATATACGAATACAAAGACCACAAGCACCAATCCCACAATCCATCCGAACTGCACTCCGAAAACCTTGTCTATCTGCGCATTGGAAACAAATCTAGCGATCTTGGGAAATCCCGATGAGCCCGGATCCTTCCACGGACCGTCACGCAAAAATGATATTACATGCAAAGCTATGTAGTTAAGCATCAGCGTCAACAGTGTTTCGTTTGTATTGAATTTAGTTTTAAAGTATGCAGGTATCAGCCCCCAAAGCCCACCTCCGATGAAGCCTGCAATAAGCATTGCAGACAGCAGCACAAAATGTGGCCAGTTGCTGTGAAACAGCGCAAAATACGATGAGAACACCGCTCCCATTATTATCTGTCCCTCTGCCCCTATATTCCAGAATCTCATCTTAAATGCCAATATTACGCCTAAGGAGGACATAAGCAGCGGTATCATTATTTTAACGGTTGCCTGAATTGCCATCTTGCTCCTGAATGCTCCTGAAACTATGGTGCCGTACAGCTGAACAGGGTTGTATCCAATCAATAATATAAACAAACCGCCTGCCGCTAAAGCAAGTATAAAAGCAATTATCCTCAATCTCATTATTTCCATTTTAGAGCGCTCTGTTCTTTTTATAACACGAATAAAGGGTTCCTTTGCTTTTTTATTTACGCTATTCATCCTGATCATCCCCCTTCAGGCTCTTTCCTGCCATCATAAGCCCCACTTCTTCCTTTGTTGTTTCCTTTGCATCCACTATTCCTTTTACCTCTCCGTGGCACAGCACCATTATTCTGTCTGAAATTTCAAGCAACACATCCAAATCTTCACCTATGAACAATATTGCCACGCCTTTTTTCTTCTGCTCATTCAACAAATCATAAATGAGATACGATGAATTTATGTCCAATCCCCTCACAGGGTATGCTGTTATCAATACGTTAGGGTTCGATTCAATTTCTCTGCCAAGAAGTACCTTCTGTACATTTCCGCCCGACATCATACGCACGGGCATGTCAACATTCCTTGTAACTATATCAAGCTTTTCAACAAGCTCCTCCGACAGCTTTCTGGCAGGCNNATTAAAAGACCTTTATCCTTCTTATATGATTTAAGCATTACATTTTCAACCATACCCATTGAGCCTACAAGACCCATTCCAAGCCTGTCCTCCGGAACAAAGCTCATGCTTATTCCCAGATCAATTATTTCATCGGGTGTTTTTCCGATTATATTTTCCTTGTTGCAGAGCACAGCTCCGCTCTTTATGTCCATGAGTCCGGCAATAGCTTCGCACAGCTCTCTCTGGCCGCTTCCTGCTATCCCGGCCACACCTAGAATTTCTCCTCTTTTAAGCTTGAAATTAACATTTTTAAGAGCCGGTGCACCATCGCTTTCAACAGAAAGATCAACAACATTGAGGATGGTTTTCTTGCCCGTTGTTTCAGGCCTTTCTATTTTCAGGCTAACAGGTCTGCCCACCATCAGCTCCGTCAGCTGGCTTTCATTTGTTTCGGAGGTCTGAACAGTATCAATCAATTTTCCCTTCCTGAGTATTGCCACACGATCACTTATGGACAACACCTCATGAAGCTTGTGGGTAATAATAATGATGGCGCTTCCCTGCTCCTTCATTTTCCTTAGTATGTTAAACAGCTTTTCAGTTTCCTGCGGAGTCAGAACAGCCGTTGGCTCGTCCAGTATAAGAATCTGGGCTCCCCTGTAAAGGACCTTCATTATTTCAACAGTCTGTTTTTCACTTACAGACATGTTGTATATTTTTTTCTCCGGCTCAATTTCAAGACCGAACTTCTCGCTTATGCTAAGGATTTTTTCCTTCATTGCCTTGGGCTTTTCATACTTGCCCTTTGTGCCAAGCACTATGTTGTCCATGGCGTTAAAAACATCAATAAGCTTGAAATGCTGGTGAATCATTCCTATTCCGTAATATATAGCATCATTCGGAGATCCGATGGAGACTTCCTTGCCGGCAATTGTTATGCTTCCTCCGTCAGGATAATAGATACCGGACAGTATGTTCATGAGTGTTGTTTTTCCCGAGCCGTTTTCCCCAAGCAACGCAAGAATTTCGCCTTGCTTTATTTTAAGATCTATGCTGTCATTTGCAACAACTGTTCCAAAAACCTTCGAAATTCCGTTCAGCTCAATAGCATAATTAGTTTCATTTGACTTTGACATGCCTGCTCCCATCTTTGCTTCTTTAATATTAACAGGCTGTTGAAGTTCCCGCATACGGATGCGGTATCTCAGCAGCCTGCACTGATATTTCTTATTTTACCGTTACAGTCTTAAAGTACCAGTTGATTCCTCCGGTAATTGTTCCGTCATCCAGAGTTTTTCCTTCTTCGCCAACTGTTTTTCCGTCATTTGTTTCGATTACGCCGTCAAATACGTTGAAGCTTCCGTCCAATATTTCCTTTTCAGCCTTGGCGATTGCTTCCTTTGTTCCTTCAGCTGCTATGCTTTCATTAAGAGGTGAAATTGCAATTAATCCGTCTTTCATTCCTCCAAAGTAGTTTTCACCTGTCCATGTTCCGTTTATGGCATTTTCAACAGCCCATGTATAATATGCCGTCCAGTTCCACACAGCAGAAGTTATTGTAGCCTTAGGAGCATCCTTTGACATGTCTGAGTTGTATCCAATTCCGAAGGCTCCTGCCTTTTCTGCTTCAAGCTGAGGGTTAGGAGTATCGCAGTGCTGAGCTATTACATCACAGCCTTCTGCCAGAAGTGCTTTTGCTGCATTTGTTTCTTCCTCAGGTGAATACCAGCTGTTAGTTACCTTTACATATACCTTTGCGTCCGGATTTACTGAATGCACTCCCATTGCAAATGCATTTATTCCGCCTGTTACCTCAGAGTTTTCCTGTCCCATTGCAGCAACATATCCTATTAAATTCTTTTCAGTTTTCAAACCTGCTGCAATACCGCTCAAGTATCTTGCCTGATAAATTCTTCCGAAATAGTTGTTGAAGTTCGAACCGTTGCTTTTATATCCTGAGCCGTGTGAGAATATTACTTCAGGATATTCCTCAGCCAATGCTTCCAACGTGTCCATGTATCCCCAGCTTGTACCAAAAACAATGTTTGCTCCTTCTTCTATAGCTTCAAGAATTGCTGTTTCAGTAGCTGTTGGATCAGTATCGTTTACGTTATTTTTGCGTATAATTTGACTGTCGCTTAAATTTAAAGCCTTCTGCATTCCCACGATTCCCTGGTCATGTGCATAAGTATATCCTGAACCGTCTGCAGGGTTTCCAATATGTATAACTGCTACCTTTATATTTTCCTTTGCAATTGCAGGAAGAACTCCTTTTGATCCGCTTTCGGCAGGCTGCTCTGTTTTAGGAGCTTCTGTCTTTGGTCCTTCCGTCTTTGGCTGTTCAGGCGCTGATGTGCCTGACGCACAAGCAGAAAGTGAAAGTATCAATGCAAGTGATAAAATAATGCTTAGTAGTTTTTTCATTTTATTCTCCTTAGTTTTTTAAATATATGATAAAAAGCAATGCTTTTTATATCGAAAAATAATTAATGCGCCTGAAAAAATCCAGACGCACCAAAATACAAAAAACAATCAATAGTCAAACAATTTACGGCTGTTTGGTAGAAACTTCGGAACCATATCTTCCACATTATATTGATGCGTATATTTAATTGTAAAGCCTTTAGCAATGCTATTATAATATATAAAATAAGAATAAGCAATACCTTATTTAAAAATAATTTTCGTGTTATTGAATACTATGCCTGTTTGTCGCAGAATAATATTCGTGTTTATTNNCACAGGACAGTGATCACTTCCATAGTATTCCGGGAATATGAATGCATCTGTCAATTCATCCTTAAAGGACTGAGATGCCACAAAATAGTCGATTCTCCAGCCTACATTCCTCTCTCTTGCCTTTGAAAAATTTGACCACCATGAGTATGCTTCTTCCTTGTCCGGATAAAAGTGCCTGAATGTATCTACGAAGCCTGCTCCCAGCAGCTCTGTCATTTTATTTCTCTCTTCATCCGTAAACCCTGCATTTTTTCTGTTTGTTTTAGGATTCTTCAAATCTATTTCTTTGTGAGCCACATTCAGGTCTCCGCATACTATAACCGGCTTGTGCTCGTCCAGTTTTAGGAGATAGTTCCTGAAATCATCCTCCCACTGCATTCTATATTCCAGTCTTTCAAGCGCTCTCTTTGAATTGGGAGTATACACATTAACTAAATAGAACTTATCAAATTCAAGTGTTATAACCCTTCCTTCCTTGTCGTGCTCTTCAATACCTATTCCGTAAGCTTCCGACAAAGGCTTTTCCTTTGTAAAGACCGCCGTTCCCGAATAACCCTTCTTCTCTGCGTAATTCCAGAAATCATGGTAGCCTCCCAGGTCAAGCTCTATCTGTCCCGCCTGAAGCTTCGTTTCCTGAAGGCAGACAATATCTGCGTCCATATCCCTGAAGGCATCCATAAAGCCTTTATTTACACAGGCTCTTAGCCCGTTGACATTCCAAGATATTAATTTCATAAGTCCTCCTGTTACTTCTCGTCACACTTAAGTATTCCGCCCTGGGCAAAGTTCTCAGACTCCATTTCCCTTATGATTATTTTAACTGCATCCTTTGGGCAATTGGCAGTTTCTGCAACAGCCTCAGTCACCTTTTCCACCATGGCCCTTTTTTGCTCCAATGTTCTTCCTTTAAGCATTTCAATTTGAATAATCGGCATAATACCCTCCTGTTATTTGTTTTTTAATAGTTTTTTCCTATTATTTTCTTATATACATATTCTGACAGCGATGTGAAAAGCATAGCCTGGTAAAGCACATTAAACTCGATTACATCCCCAAGCCTGTATTCTTTTTTGCAGTCATGTATATCAATGATTGTATGGTCGCTGCTTGCTCCCATAACTATCATGTCACTGTCTCTCGGCACAAGCTTTGATGAATCCCCCACATCCTGGTTTCCCAAAGCAATTATTGCCCTTNNCTTCGTAGTGGCCATATCCACCAAAGGCATTGACCATCAGCTCTCCCACCGGATATGTGGGCTTGTGGTTTATCTCAATAATCTGAGCTTTCAGCACAAATGTATCCTTATCGAGGCCCTCAATATCCGTGTCCCAGTAAAGAGGTAGATCCTGTGTATTTATTATTCCTTCTCCTATGCGAAGATGATTTATTTTTTCGGGAACGCCTCCCCTTGTAAGCAACGGCAGCGTTGTGGTTCCTCCGCCGGATACAATATTCAGCTTTCTGCCTATTATTTCTTCAATATCCGATGCCGCACCTGCCAGCTCGCCCAAATTCACAGCTGTTGGAGCAACGGACCCGTAGCAGCTGAGATTTGCTCCGATTCCCTCAAGGTCCAGATTCTTCATCTCATATTCCACAAGCTTTGCAAGACCTACGAGTTCATCTCTCGAAAAGACACCCTCCCTCAAATCTCCGAGGTCATACATAAGGACAACTCCGTATTTTTTCTCTTGTCTGCCAGCCTCATTGTTAAGCATGAGAAGTGCTTCCTCNNCAAGCAGAGGTATAGATATTCCACTATCTCTCACCGCCTTAAGCTGCTCTATGCGCGAGCTTCCTATCTGACGGCAGCCACCGTCCGCCATTGCCTCAGCACCGGAAACAATGCCGCCAAACCCCTTAATTATTCCCGCAACATTTATTCCGTTTTTTCCGCACATCTCCGTGATAATTTTTGTGTTTGAATATATTTTTTCCAAATCTACTTCAAGTACAGGATATTTTTCCATAGGATTCTCCTTTTTTATTTTTTGGAATTTCTCAACTCTTCAAAAAACATCTTCAGGATATCTGAGCATTCATTCTCCAGAACTCCTGACTGTACGTCAACCTGATGATTCAGCTTCTCCATCTGAACTATATTTAAAACTGAGCCGCATGCTCGGGTCTTATAATCGCTTGCGCCTA
>DOON01000197.1 GCA_003514865.1 Clostridiales bacterium | reverse complement strand
AGGAGCAAATAAATTGGGGAATGAGACTGTGATTTCAAAAGCAGTCTCCACCAAGTAAACTCAAGGTAAATAATTGAAATTGCAATACTAACTTTTTTTAAAAAGTTAATGCTTTTTTAAGAAAAATATATTATAATCTACAACATATAATTAATAATTCAAGATTATAACAAAGTAATTGAGGTAATATAAGTTAAGATAAATTCTTTTCTACTTACAGATATAGGAGATGATGATATGTTGTGTTCGGTTTGTAAAAAAAATGTTGCAGTTATATATGTAAACAGAATTATTGAAGGAAAAATGCAGACCATGGGTTTGTGCATTCCCTGCGCAAAGAAACAGGGACTTGCACCGATGGATCAGCTGATGAAGCAAAGCGGCATGAAGCCGGAGGACTTTGAAAACATAAACAATCAGCTTACAGAAATCATGGGAGACATGGATTTGGAAAAGCTGTCACAGAATATAGATACAGAAGACAGTGACGGAAGCATGAACTCAATTATGAATTTGATGAACTCCGCTTTTTCTGGTCTTTCCAATTCAAACAGCGGATTTCAGCCTTCAGATGAAGAAAGTAGTGAATCTGAGTTCACAAATGAAAGTGCAGGCTCCGGAACAAAGGTAAAAGAAAAGGTAAAGCGTAAAAAGCTAAAATATCTTGATACCTACGGTACAAATTTGACTGAGCAGGCAAGATACGGAGATATTGACAGAATTATAGGAAGAGAGAGAGAAATTGACCGAGTTATTCAAATATTAAACAGGCGTTCAAAGAATAACCCTATTTTAATCGGTGAGCCCGGCGTCGGAAAAACAGCCATTGCAGAAGGGCTGGCTGTTCGAATTGCAGAGCGGAACGTTCCTCTGAAGCTGTTCAATACAGAAATTTACCTTCTTGATCTGACTGCCGTAGTAGCAGGAACTCAGTTCAGAGGACAGTTTGAATCAAGGATGAAGTCAATTATTGATGAAGCTAAAAAAGCCGGGAATATAATAATTGTAATTGATGAAGTTCATAATATCGTAGGAGCTGGAGAAGCTGAAGGCGGAGCCATGAATGCGGCAAATATACTGAAGCCCGCACTCGCAAGAGGGGAAATCCAAGTAATCGGAGCAACAACATTGGATGAGTACAGGAAGCACATCGAAAAGGATACTGCTCTCGAAAGAAGATTCCAGCCTGTAATCGTTGATGAGCCTTCTATTGAGGATTCCATTGAAATTGTCAAGGGAATAAAGGATTACTATGAGATATATCACAATGTAAAAATATCTGATGACGTAATTAAGCAGGCAGTGCTCATGTCTGAAAGATACATCACCGACAGATTCCTGCCGGACAAGGCAATTGATGTAATTGATGAGGCCGGCTCAAGAGCAAACCTTAANNAAACCTTAAAAACAGCGGTCTGGTGGAGCTGGAAGCATTGAAGTCGGAGCTTCAAGCCATAAGAGATGAAAAGGAAGAAGCTGCCGAAAATGATGATTATGAGCGCGCTGCTGAGCTTAAGGTGAACGAGCTGAGAATAGAATCAAAAATAAAGGTTCTTTCCAAGGAATGTGAAAATGTCCATCTTACAACAGAGGACATAGCATATGTAATTGAAGCATGGACAAAAATACCCGTTCAGAGAATAAATGAAGCAGAGGCGGAAAAATTAATTCACCTTGAGGAAAGGCTTCACAAAAGAGTCATCGGACAGCATCCTGCCGTGACGAGCCTGGCACGAGCCATAAGGAGAAACCGTTCAGGCTTCAAGAAAAAGAAAAAACCATCGTCATTTATATTTGTAGGGCCTACAGGCGTTGGCAAGACAGAGCTTGCAAGAACACTCGCCTATGAGCTGTTTGAAAATGAGGATGCAATGATAAGGCTTGACATGTCCGAGTACATGGAAAAGCACACGGTATCAAAATTAATAGGTGCACCTCCGGGATATGTGGGATTTGACCAGGCAGGTTTCCTTACTGAGAAAATAAGAAGAAAACCGTATTCTGTAATTTTGCTGGACGAAATAGAAAAAGCCCATGAGGATGTATTCAATATATTACTCCAGATATTGGAGGACGGAAGACTTACAGATAATCAGGGAAGAACCGTAAACTTTGAAAATACTGTGATAATCATGACATCAAATGCCGGAACCACCATAAAGGGACATAAGATAGGATTTGAAAACAAGGAATATGAAGCCATGGAAGCTAAGGTGAGAGATACCCTGAAGCAGATCTTTAGACCTGAATTTTTAAACCGTTTCGATGACACCATAGTATTCAGCGAGCTGACAAAGGATGAGCTGTCTCAAATCGTCGAGCTTATGTTAAAGGAAGTTATTCAAGAAGGAAATGAAAAGAAAATAAAAATCGACGTGGATAACAAAATGAAATCCTTTATACTTGAGAAGGGCTTCAACACAAAGTACGGTGCAAGACCATTAAGACGTGCGATACAGCAATATATAGAGGATGAAATATCCGAAGCATAGTGTAAGGGAGACATAAAAGAAAACAGCCATGTCGATATTACAGTGAGCGACGAAGGAAAAACCGAGCTTAAGGTAAGCTAATCNNTTCAGGAATGCTATTCCCAGAACGCCGGGGCCTGTATGTGTACCTATAACGGCTCCAACCTCCTGCTCGATTATATTCTTGATCTTATAATTTTCTTCGAAATTTTCTCTTATGGATTTTATGCTGTCGCGATCCTGAGCATAAAACAGCAGTACAGTCTTGTCTGAAAGGTCGTAATTATTCTTTTCAATCCATTCATCAACCCATTTGACAATTTTATTTCTTCCTCTTATCTTTTCCAGAACTGTAAGCTTTCCGTCCTTAATTTCGAGAATTGGCTTTATATTAAGAATTGAACCTACCACAGCCTGACCCTTTGAAAGTCTTCCGCCCTTCTCCAGATATTTCAGTGTATCAAGCACAGCTATAGCAACAATTTTGTCCTTCATCTTTTCAAGCTCATCGACAATTTCATCGATATCCTTGTTTTGCTCCACAAGGGCTATGGCTTTTAAAATCAATGTGAAGGCTCCGAGGCATACGCTCTTGGAATCCATTATTCTTATGTTGTTACTGCCTATCATATCTCTGGCAATTCGTGCAGAATCATATGTTCCGCTCAATTCAGATGCCAGAAATATTCCTAAAACCTGATCTCCCTCCAGAAGTATTTCGCTGAATGCCTCCACAAATGCACCGGGAGAAACCTGAGATGTTGTAGGAAGCTTATCTGAATTACCAAGCTTTTTAAAAAAATCCTTCGAGCTCAGCTCCACCTTGTCAAGATACGATTCATTTTCGAAATTCACTGTCAATGGCACCATTTTTAAATTATGCTTCCTGATTATGTCCTCCGTAACATCGGATGTACTGTCTATAACTATTCTAATACCCATAACAACCTCACACTTTCATAGTCAAAATTTTTGATTATAGAAATATTAACGCATAACATTCTCTAACAAATTACCGAGCAATTAATTATCCGTGATACTTATACTTTTTAATAAAAAATGCATCAATACTTGTCAGAATTTTTATGAGAAGCTCTTCCTCATTGCCGTCCAATTGTTGAAGGGCGCTTATAACAAGGTCCTTATGGAAATCCTCGTGAGCGGCATATGCTTCCCTGCCTTGTTCCGTGAGCTTTATTTTTACAACTCTTCTGTCCTCTATCGAGCGCTCTCTTGCAACATATCCCTTTTTTATAAGATTATCTATTGCAGTTGTAAGAGTACCGGATGTAACCTTTAAATCCTTGGCAGTATCGGACATGGTTCTTTCTCTGTCGATACCTATATTTTCAATTACATGCATTTCAGATATTGACAAATCGGAAAATTTGCCTATTTTCAGGCATTTTTCTTCAATATCCAAAATATTTGCAAAAAGCCTTACAAGAATTTCATTTACAGTTTCATGATTACTCATTAAACCACCTCAATTTATTTTGATAATCAAATTATATTTATTTTTAACAACTTTGTCAACAATTATTTGCGCATAATATATCTCCAAAGAAAGTCCTTTGCTTCCTCGGCATAATCAATATTTATTCTCTTTGTTCTTTCAATACCGAAAGCCTTGAATCCATCATCCTCAAGAAAAAGCTCATCGCCGACAAGGTCTGTGCCATTGTGCTCCTTTGTAATTCTAAGGGCTCTGCAAAGCTTCCCCGGTCCGTCGGACAGGTTCTTAATCTGATTTTTTGACAAATTATTCATGGACTTGCCGTATCTGTTCATACTAATTTCATCCATATTTTCTATAGGCTCCGCTCCTCTTATGAGCACCGCACTACAAATACCTTCGCCTTCCGTGACGAAATTCAGCTAATAATACATTCCATATATCAAGTATACATATGCGTGTCCCGCAGGACCGTACATTATCTTAGTCCTAGGTGTTATCTTTCCTCCGTATCCATGGCTGGCCTTGTCAATTGCCCCTATGTATGCTTCTGTTTCTGTGAGCCTGACCCTGATTGTCACATCATCGTACCTACGTACCAGAATCTTTCCTATTAAATCCTCCGCTACAATTCGCGCATCTCTGTCGTAAAAATTCCTGCCTATCTTCTTCATAACTCTCCTGCTATAAATTAAACAGCCTCTTGAAATTTTCCTTCGTTTTTTCCGCTATTTCAGAAGCTGTGACTTCTCTGATTTTTGCGATTTCTTCCGCCACGTGCTTCACAAGCTTTGGCTCGTTTCTTTTTCCTCTGAAGGGTTCCGGTGCAAGATACGGACAGTCTGTTTCTATAAGCAGTCTTTCCATACGCACCTCTTTGGCAACCATCTTTGGAGTCTTCGCCTTTTTAAACGTAACAGGTCCTCCCAGAGAAATGTAAAAGCCAAGTTTCATAAATTCCCTCGCCATTTCAACACTACCTGAATAGCAATGGAGTATGCCCCTTGTGCCCGAGTGATGCTCTTCCTTCATAATCCTGATTATATCCTCATGTGCATCACGGTCATGTACTATGTACGGAAGGTCAAGCTCCTTTGCAAGTCGTATCTGTTCCCTGAACCATATCTTCTGTGTTTCTCTGTCTGAATTGTCATAATAATAATCAAGTCCTATTTCGCCTATTCCAAGCACCTTCTTATTTTTCGCCAATTCCCTGAATATATTCATGGTATCGTCGTCCATAAATTTCGAATCATGAGGATGGCATCCCACAGCTGCATAGATAAATGGATACTTGTCTGCCAATGCAACTGCTGCCCGGGATGTCTTCAAATCCGCTCCGGGATTAAGCACTGCCTCTATTCCGTTTTCCTGCAATGAATTTATAAGCTCTTCTCTGTTTTCGTCAAATCTTTCATCATCAAGATGGGCATGACTGTCAATAAATTTATTTTCCACTTTTCTTTTCCTTCTTCTTGCTGTTTCTGTATTCCTTAACTGTTTCCTTGAATATTGCCAGACTTTCATCATCCTTGTGGAACTTAAGCTCTGTCGTTATATCCTTGCCCATGAGGCTGTACAGAACCTTTGCCGCAACAATATTCTTCTCGTCAGGCTTCATATAATTGATTCCTTTAATCTCTTCCCATCTGATCAGCCCTCCTCTTTTATGTATTCCGAGGGTTGAAACCATTGTTCTCTTAGTGAGAGGAATATACAATACTGCCATTAAAACCGGAAGAACGAGAATTGTAAACGCAGTTTCGGCGGTAAAGCTTCCGGTGCTTATTGTTCCCGCAACCAAAAATACTGTAAGCACCAACACGAACATAATAACTATAGTGCTGAGCTTGCGCCTTGTTTTATCATCATTATTCAAATAAAGCAGCGGCTTCATATTTTCTTTTTTGTATTTCAAGCTGTTCTTTAAATTAGAATAAATAAAATAAATTGCTAAAATAAAAATTAACGGATATATAATCTGTGATGATTTCATAAGAATTCCTTTCTGTTCTATAGTATTTAACATCCAGTAGTTTATCATATTATGGTATATATTTCAAGAAATATGAGCCATTCAGCCTCAGCTTTTTCCTATGATGAAATTTACCTTGGACACAAATTCAGACCACTCCTTTTTTTTGGCATAAAGATAAGCCTTCCCTTTTCTGGTTATTTTGTAATATCTTCTTGTTCTGTTTGTTTCCATAATATAGCTTGCTGATGTTACAAGCTCTTCCTTTTCCAATTCATGCAAAATCGGATACAGCGTTCCTTCCTTTAATTCAAAGGCACCGTAAGATTTTTCACTGAGCTCCTTGATAATCTCATATCCATATTTATTGCCAGAATCTATAATTGATAAAACCAGCATTTTTGTATTCCCCTTTAACATACTGCTGTCAATTTTCATAGCACTCCTCCATACCTATGTATCCTATGTTTATAGTATACATAGATTATATATGTATGTCAATATAATGCATTAATTTTTTACGCCGGAAATCGTATGGCATCCTAATAAAATAATTATTTTTCAATTAGTAATCAAGATTAGTAATAACTTTTTAATCATATTGTATTCCTCCCCGGGTCTTTGATATATTATTATCAAATAATGATAATGTTATCAGAAAGGAACGGTACTATGATTGCAGAGGTAAAAGAAAAAGTTGATGAAATATTAGAACGACATGGCAGCGAAAAAAAAGAACTCATTAATATTATTCAGGAAATTCAAAAGGAATATCACTATCTGCCCGAGGATGTATTGATTTATACCGCTGAAAAGCTCGATGTGAGCCAATCAAAAATTTATGGAGTTGCTACATTCTATGAAAACTTCTCTCTTGAGGCAAAAGGAAAAAATATAATAAAAATATGTGACGGCACTGCATGTCATGTCAGAAAATCTATTCCTATATTAAATGCCATTTATAAAGAGCTTGGACTTTCTGACAAAAACAAAACAACCGAGGATATGCTTTTTACGGTGGAAACCGTTTCATGTCTCGGAGCCTGTGGCCTTGCTCCCGTAATCACGGTAAATGACCATGTTCATCCCAAAATGACACCTGAAGCAGTGGTTCAGCTGATACAGTCTATTAAAAAGGAGGAAGTGCAATGTTCATAAAAAACTTCAACGATTTATCATCATATGCAGAAATTTTTGAAAATTCTCTGAAAAAGCAAAAGGTAAAGATTCTTGTATGCGGCGGCACCGGCTGTGTAGCAGGGGGGTCGCTTAAAATATATGATGAGCTTTTAAGGCTGGTATCTGAACACGGCAACTTGGTTGATGTGGATTTACTAAAAGAAGAGGAAGGAACTAGCCTAAAAAAAAGCGGATGCCATGGTTTTTGCGAAGCCGGTCCTCTTGTGAGGATTGAGCCTTACAATTATCTGTACCTCAGGGTTCAGCTAGATGACTGCGAAGAAATATTTACCGAGACTATATTGAACGGTAAGCCTGTTG
>DOON01000196.1:21077-23614 GCA_003514865.1 Clostridiales bacterium | reverse complement strand
TAAAAGTTACAATTTTACCGAGACGGATAGAATAAGCGCATCGAAGGAAGTGGAAGAAGGCAGGGTGCTTGTTGCACTGATTGTGCACAAAGGATTTCATGAGGGAATAGAAGCGGGCGACGAAATATCATTGGGCGTTATGAAGGTTAAGGATGATGTATTGATATTGTCTCTTCAGGAAACTGTATCGGGAATTGTGCTTAAAATGTCGGGTGGAATAAAAGTAGCAGGGCTCACGGCTGATTTCATACATTTCGCTACAAATGAAGCAAATATAGAAGAAATAAGGGAGTCAGCGTACAACAGTTTTATGGAATCATGGAAATTCAGAAATCCGATTTCTGTTACCTCAACTGTGGCGGCAACCGGCGCAGCAACTGGATATAACGGGCTAAAGCATTCAATGATAGGCTTTACTTTATTTTTCTCCATGTATACAATGGTTTTTGCAATAGGGACTATATTGAGCGACAAGCATTACAAAACATGGGAAAGAATGCTCATATCACCTGTTTCTAAAACCTCAATCCTNNTGCATGATTGTTGCATATCTCACGGGTGCGGTGCAGATGGGGGTGCTTATATTGTGCGGTAAGTACCTACTTAAAATAGACTGGGGAAGCAGTATGGCAGGTGTTCTGCTTGTATCGGCAGCATTTGTTTTTGCAGTGACATCCCTTGGACTCATGATGTCCGGCTTTATAAAGACGCAGGGGCAGCTGGGCTCCATGGCACCCATAGTATTAACAAGCACATCCATGCTTGGCGGATGCATGTGGCCACTGGAAATAGTAAATAACAAAATATTGCTATTTTTGGCGGAGCTGACACCTCAAAAGTGGGCAATGCAGGGAATAGAATCCATTGCCTCCAACGGTATGGGCTTTGAAGCGGCAGTCCTGCCCAGCGGGGTACTGCTGTTAATGGGAATGATTTATTTCACCGTTGGTGTGAAGGCATTAAATAAGTAAGTAAATTTTATATTGATTTATTTGTATAATTATGTTATTATTTACATAAGATATAAATAGGCAGGCCAAATATGGCTGACCTTTTTCAAAACAAGGTTGTTACTTGTAATTACTCTGGGTCCGCAGAGTAATTACTTTTTTTGCTATCTTTTATGATAAACGTAACCAATGTTGCGAAAGCAATCATTAGCGTTAAAGTTTCATATACCGATAACATCAGGCATCACCTCCCCTTTTGGAGAGTGTCAGCCATACCCTGCTACTACCTATTTACATACTTATATTACAATATTTTATATAATTTTGAANNTAGCCCACTGAGCAATGAAAATTGCCTGTGGGCCGTTTTATTGTTATTATGCTTCCTGTGCGGTATCCTCACTTAAATGAAATTTGTTTACGAGTTCATTGAGCAATACTGCCTGGCTTGAAAGCTCCTCGCTTGCTGCGGCACTTTCTTCGGATGTTGCGGAATTTGTCTGAACAACTCCCGATATCTGCTCTATGCCTATTGCAATCTGGTTGGAGCCCTCTGCCTGATGAACGCTGGCTTGAGCTATGCTTTCTATGAGTTTTGTAAGATCCTCAGTTTTGCTAACAACCGAATTCAGAGATGCGGCAGTTTTTTCAGCTATCTGAGTTCCCTTGTTCACAGCCTGCACGGTATCACTGATAAGCAACGTTGTATCCTTGGCTGCTTCCGCTGATTTTTGTGCAAGATTTCTGACCTCATCCGCAACAACGGCGAAGCCCTTGCCCGCACTTCCTGCCCTTGCTGCTTCAACGGCTGCATTAAGTGCAAGAATGTTTGTCTGGAACGCAATATTGTCTATAGTTTTTATAATATTGCTTATTTCATTTGATTTGTCGTTTATTTGCTGCATGGCCTTCATAAGCTGCTGCATATCGGCATTGGCTTCCATGACGCCTTCTCCGGCCTGGTTTGAAAGCATATTGGCATTTTGCGCCGTCTTGGCATTATCATCAATCTGTGATGAAATATCCTGTATTGTTGCGGACAGCTCCTGAATGGAAGAAGCCTGCTCCGTTGCTCCTTGGCTGAGAGCCTGGGCACCTGCCGCGACCTGGTCGGAACCACTTGCTATCTGGTCCGAGGCAACCTTTATTTCTGTAAGTGTTATAGTAAGCGTCCTTGAAATATTAAGAAGAGCATCCTTAATTTTGCTGAATTCCCCCATATAGTCCGATTCAAGCTGGAAATTCATATTGCCGTCAGCTATTTGATTGAGTATATGGGATATCTCTTCAATATAGGACTTATATGTTAAGAGGGTTTTTCCGATCAGCTTGAACGAATCTATTAAAAGTCCTATTTCACCTGTTGCTTTTGCATCAATTCTTACGTTGAAATCCCCGTTGGCAACTTCATTGGCTGATTTCACCACTGCCTTTATAGGCTTGGCTATACCATTACTTATAAGCAATGCAAATGCGCCCGCAGCCACAAAGATTACCGCCATTGATAAATAAACAAATTTTCCTGTGCTTCTCACAACCGCACTCACTGCGTACTCATCTACTACAGAAACATAGTTCCAGCCTGTA
>DOON01000196.1:0-21012 GCA_003514865.1 Clostridiales bacterium | reverse complement strand
CCGTCCATGTTTCCTTCGGGATACTGTATATATCCACCCTGCTCAGTACCCATGTAGACGTACTGATAATTTGGATGTGTATCACCGAATTCTTTGAAACTTTCAAAAATGTCCTGCTCAATTCCTCCATTTCTGCCAGGAGTCATTGCCTTGGTGCCGGAGTTGCTTGTATAGGATGAAATAGTGCTGTCTAAAAGCTTGACATTCTTGCTGCCGGCAAAGTAGGACACATTGTTCTGCATGTCGCTGAAAATAACATCTACATTATCACTTACCAGTGATAATTGCTTTTCAACAGACTTTTTCTGCTCTGACATGGTGTTAACCTGCATCTTGTTAATGGTTACAAAGCTGATAACAAGTACAGGAACTAATGCAAACAATATTATTATCAGGCTTAATTTGAATCGTAATGTTTGAAATCTATTAATTTTCATTGGTATACCTCCATATATGCTGAATTTCTAAACATTCGTAAAATTGTCATAAAACTAATTTGGCATATACTATATCGTGTAAAAATTATCAATATTTAGCATAAAATGAAAATAAATTAAAACCACAGAATACTCTGTGGCATATAAGTTAAGCAATTATTTTTCAATGCAGCTTCTGATTAAATCAAGAGCAGTTGTAGCGGTTCTCTCCCTTATAATTTCGCGTGAGCCTGTTGCTCTGATTTCTTTTACGCTATATTCTCCGTTGTAATATACACAAATATATACGAGACCCACAGGCTTTTCTTTCGAGCCTCCGTCCGGACCGGCGACACCTGTGGTTGAAACTCCAAGTTCTGTTCCGGCAGCCTGTGCGGCGCCATATGCCATTTCTTTTGCAGTTTCTTCACTTACGGCCCCATACTTCTCAAGAGTCTCTTTTTTTACATTCAGTGTGTTGATCTTTGACTCATTGCTGTATGTAACAAAGCCTTCCATAAAAACCTTCGATATTCCCGGATAGCTGATGAGTTTTGATGATACCAGTCCTCCTGTCAATGATTCGGCTATGGCAACAGTTATATTTTTTTCAAGCAAAAGCTCCGCAGCCTTGTCTTCAACCTTTCCGGTTTCTGCAACATAAGCATTTTCACTACCGAACCTTCTTATTAATTCTTCCTTTACCGGTTCAATCAGTTCAAGGCATTTTTCTTTACTTTCAGCCTTGGCGGTAATTCTGAAGATGACCCTGCCGGCACCTGCATATGGGGCAATTGTGGGATTACTTTGCTTTTCAATTAAATCAAGTATCATTTCCTCAGCAGCAGATTCACCTATATTCATAACTATCAGCTTCTCACCGTATACAACCTGATTGGAAAACTGCTTCAGATATGGTATTACCTCATTATCCACCAATGGCTCCATTTCCTTAGGAGGTCCGGGCAGCAATATGCCTATTTTCATTTTTCCTTCTGTTTCACCCTTCATTATACACGCATTTGCAGTACCGTTAGGGTTGTTGAGAATTACGGCCCCCTCGGGAAAATATGTCTGCCTCATGTTGTTCTGCGGAAAATCCTTTCTGAACCGTGAATACATCTCTCTCACATGATGGTAACTTTCCTCGTCATAAACCATTTTTACATTAAAGTATTCGGCAAGAACATCCTTGGTTATATCATCCTGAGTTGGTCCGAGACCGCCGGTGCATACAACCACATCTGCCCTTGAAAAGGCAGTAGCAAAGCATTGCTTGATTCTGGCTGGATTATCTCCAACCACGGACTGATAATGTACATCAATAGCTATCTCAGCCAATTTTTTAGATATATATTGGGCATTTGTGTTGACTATGTCTCCATGCAAAAGCTCAGTACCTACACAAAGTATTTCTGCATTCATTTACAATAACGCTCCTTAAGTTAAAATATGTAAAATATATATTACTATAAATCAATTTCTTGACTCTGTCAACGCAGCATATTTCGCCGCGTTTCCGAAAATTTCATCATGAACCTCCACAGCCTTTTCCGCAAAAAACAATCCTGTTGTCTTTGCATGCTTCCACACTAATTCATCAAATAAATAATACGGATGCTGCCTTCCACCCTCCACAAACGGAGATAACTCAATGCAAAACGCAGGTCTTTTCATTCTTGCCCTGAACCAGTTTTCAAATCCGCACCCATAAATCTTAGGGTCCTGGCTTATTTTTGTTTTCCTGTATATATATTTGGAGTGCAGCTCATCCATTATTCTTTCATCAATTCCGTTAAACAGCTCATGAGTTCCATTGTCAGCCCAAAATGTGCAATTTCCCGAGCAGTGGTAAGTAACCATTAGTGTAAAGTTGATTTTATTGCAAAGGTCCGTAAGAGCACTTGTTTCCGGCTCACTGTTTGGGGAATATCCCTTGAATCTGTCTGAGCATGGGACCTCAGTTCCGGGAACACATGTGCGTATATCCCAGTTTCCGTCATCAAAGTTTTTGTTTAAATCAACACCGTTGGCGTTAGCCTTCCAATAGGTATGGTTTTCGCCCCATATTTTCATATTTTTCAATGTTTCGTAGTTTTTCGATGCCTTCAGACCGTGATGCACTATATTGAGCCCATCGGGGTTTGCAACGGGGATAAAATACATATCAAGTGTATCCAAAATACTCTTCAAATCATATCCGTCAAACTGCTTTTCTTCCATATAATAATTGCAGTAATAATCAATCATCTTCATGCAGAGCATTACGGAAAAGTCCTCCCGCGCATGAATGCCGCCCACAAAGAGCGCTGAAGGCTTAGGTAGAGTATTGTTACTGCTTAATTTTAAGGCGATGGTATCTCTGCCTTCAACAGTTTTGCCTATTGTAAACTTGCTCAGGATATGGCTGTAACTGTCACACAATTTATCAATATCACTATAAATTTCATTCAGATAATATGTATCGGAAGTATCCACTATAAATTTGTTCATACACACCTCTTCATTTGTAAGTAATAAATTTATTATAATATAAAAATTTCAGTTTATACAATAATAATAAAATTCAGCTGACTATTCTTTTTATTGCTATGAAATAGTATAAATGCTATAATTAATCATCGAAACAAAGGGGGAGCACATGTTATTCAATCATTTTAACCTAAAGACAAAAACTTTAAAAATTATAAGCCTGTCCCTTACATTGTCCGGAATCATATTTATATTGGCATCAAGCTACATAGGAGCAGCAGCGGTGCGCCTTGCAATGATATTGCTACTTGGTTTTTGTTTTGTAAATTTAAAAATGACATATGTATTTTTATCACAGAAGGATAGAATGAAGTATTACATTGCCATAGCGGCATCGATTTTAGGAATTATAAAACCGGAGCTGACCATGCTTCTGATAGGAGCAATGCTGATGTTCGTAACAGTACCACCGTATGTCAATTCCATAAAAATAAAGGATTACTCCGATGTAGTTATGCTGATAATCAACGGAGCGGGAATATTGTTTGCATTTTACTGCATAATTAATGCAAGGGCAGCGCTGAATACGGTTGTTATAATAATAGGTATTATTTTGACGATAACGGGGTGCCTGGCATTGTACGAGCTGTTTAGCAGCGGGATATATGCGGAGCGAAGAGCCAGAAGCAAGAATGAGAATAGATATAAAGGCTTTGAAAATACAGATAATTTATAATCTCAAGGGGATGGTGCCAAATGCTGTCTCTTTATTTTTTTGACCAAAAATACGGCCAAAATGCGACAACAAAGAGCACTAGAGGCCATAAGACTGTAATACTTCTGTAATATTAATATCAAAAACCTGTGGTATATTATATACATAAGCACTTTGGCATTTTAATGCTGTGAATATTACAAGAACATTACAGTTGTTGTAAAATGTTGACTACATAATAACACGGTGTTATAATACTTAAGTCATTGTGCATAGCAATGATGGTACAGGGGGACCTAACACCCACAAACAATTTCATAGGAGGAAATATAGAATGAAAAAAGTGTTATCACTTGTCTTGGTAATCGCAATGGTATTATCAAGCATGAGCTTTGCTTTCGNNGTACTTTCAGACCTGAAAAAACAGTAACAAGAGCTGAAATGGCTAAATTAATGGTTGAATTACTTGGATACGGTGACTTAGTTGCTGGTTCAAAGAGCAACTTTACTGATACTCAAGGACACTGGGCTGATCAGTGGATAGCTCTTGCAGCTGGAAGAGGAATCGTTATAGGTACAGGCGATGGAAAATTCAATCCTGACGGAATAGTAACTTATGACCAAGTTTTAACTATGTTAGTTAGAGGATTAGGATATACTGATTCTTCAAACGAAATGAAGAATATGACTTGGCCTACAAACTTCAAAGTAAAAGCAGCTGAATTAAATATCACTAAAAACGTTGATATGAGATCAGCTAGCGCTGACAGAGGTGGAGTTGCTCAAGCTATGTTTAATTCATTAGAGCAACAACTTGTTAAAGTTAACAGTGATGGAGATATAGTAAGAGAATATGTATCTGTAGGTAAAAATGATCAGATACCAGTACTTCTTATATCAAGAATTGCTACACCTAATTATGATTTTACAGTTGGTTTCCAACACATAAATCCTGAAGATAAGAACTATGCTGGAGATAAAGTTGATTTAACAGGATATTTATTCCAGTCTGTAGAAGCGTACTTCAACAAAAACAAGGATAAAGAAGTTGTTTATGTAGGAAAAGCTAACAGCTTAGTTTACAGCGATACATTTGAAAGCATTGATTTAAGTGCTGGTACAAAGCTAGAAGAATTGGAAGTTGGAGATTATACTTTCAATGTATATGGTGCTTTAGTATCTTACAACAATGTTGAAGAAAAATTAAGTGATCTTAATAAAGCTAATTTAGAAGACGCTAAAATTACTGTTGTTCTTCATGAAGATGCAACAAGAATAAAAGACGGCGCAGAGGTTGCAGGTATCGTAGTTGAAAAAGCTAATGCTTTTGTTCAGGTTGAAGAAACATATAAAGCTGATGCAACTTCAATAGACGAAATCTACTTGCCAGTTAAGAACAAGAAAGTTGATGAGAAGAACTTAATTGTTAAAGGCGATGCAACAGAATTAGATGAAATCAAAAAAGATGACATAGTTGCAGTTTATGCTCCTCTTGGAAAAGATGCTACAGTTAAAGCTACTGACAAATTAACACTTGCAGTTTCAAGAAAGACTGTAGAAGGTAAAGTAACTGGTGAATATGCAGATGGTATCTATGTAGACAAAACTAAGTATGAGGTTAATGANNGTGGGTACATTCTACTTGGATGACAACGGTAAGGTTATAGTTTTCAAAGGTGAATCAGAAGGCGATACAACTTATGCTGTTGTGAAAGAAATGGTATCAGGTAGATTTGAGATTAATGGTACTGGTACTAATGCAAAAGCTACAGTTATCAGAGCACCTAGGGTAACACTCTATACTTCATCTAATGAAACAATAACATATTCATTTGATGTAGAGATAGTAAAAAATGCATCTGGTAATTGGGAAATAAAGAATGATAAGATTAGAGGATTGTTTACACTTCCAACCACAATTACTACTGGAGACCAAGTGATTGGTATAAACACTGATTTAGCTAAACAATTAGTTTCTTACGCATTAGATGGTAAGTCAAAAGAAATTACTAAGTTAGAAGCAACTGGAAGAGCTATAAACATGAAGACTAACAGCAAATCATTTGTTCTTGCATCTAATGCTGTAATCTTTAATGCTGAAGGAGACGTAATCAGTGAATCTAAATTAGGTTCTGAAGTTGATGGCTTTGCAGTNNCGCGATGGTAAAATAGTTGCTCTTTATGCTACTAACACAGCAGATAAAGAAACATATGCTTTTGCATACATTAACTCTGTATATCAAGATACAGACAATGATGGAGATAAAGTACAGAGAGTAAACGCATATATCAATGGTGTAAAGAATGAAAACCTCTTTACAGCAAAGAAAGGTACATTTAGTGGCTTTGCTAATAGCACAGATATTAGTAAAGAAAATAATAAACTGTATGTAGTTGGCTTAAATGAAGATGGCGTTGTACAGACTAATCATGGCGTTTATGCAACAGGACTTTCTAAAGGTAGTGCTACTACTGCTTCAGCTGTAAATGCAAGCACAGGTAAAGTTGAAACAGCTGCAGGAGACTTCTATTTTGACCAAAATGCTGGTACTATAATAAAAATAAAAGCTGATGGTAAGGTAGAGTTAGTTAGCAAAGTTAAAGCTGTAGAAGGAACAAAGATTCAGTTCTTTGTAAATCAAGTTGAAAATGCTTCAGGTAATCCTGTTGATGAAACAGTTACAGCTCCTGCTCTTCAAACAGTAAACTTCATAGTTATATGGGAGTAAACATCTAATAAAGGTGTGAAAAGCAAATAAATAAAAAAAGAATTACCGATTGTCGGTAATTCTTTTTTTGAACACGGAGACGGGGCGAAGCACGGAAGCTGAAGCTACGGGAAGCCATGTATAATCAATAAAGATCTGAGATCTTGGCTATATAGACAGTAGGTGAGTGAATTTATATCTACATGCATTAGTACGATGTTCATACAGTATAAGGATTATTTTGGTGTAACATAATTTAAGCTTCTACATATAATAAGTGTCATAGTAGCTAAAATTACGTCCTATTCTTCTGAAATGACATTGTACAGGCCGAAAAGGATGTAGAAGTAGGAATTTTGACTGGAATTTCAATAATATATTTTTCAACAGAAATAAATTCATATGAATGTTTGAAGACATAGGAATATTCCTTTTGTCTTTTTTGAGAAAATGTAAAGTGTAATAATATTCATGTATTAAATTTACGCTGCACCTAACGAATCCCTACTATTTCACACACGTAAAGCTCAAGGAGGAGGGTTCCAAAAAAATTACATTAGAATCCCAAGGGTTATTATCAAGGATGGTGAGATGTTAAAACTTTTTGTTTAGGCGTTCTTTGAATAAAACTAATATTTTCGAGAATTTTTAAAGAATAATGCTCATTTAATCTTTAAGTTCGTAGAAAAGGGGGGGATACCCTGTGTCTAGTCTATTCCGAATAGGCAAGTATACTTTTTTTCTTTTGCTCCAATGAGAATAATGAGCTAATTAATGTTTATGTTTGTGAAGGAAGGCTGTCCCCTAATTCGACTGAACTTTGGATAACATCCAAAGGTGGTTGCATTGTTCCACAACAAAAATGTTTTACTTTCTAAAGGTAAATATAGACCTCTGACTGCCATTCTTCTATCCAATCATCATATACAAAACCTAGCTTAAGCAGTAGTTTTCTAGAGGGGATGTTGTCTTTTTCTATTTCTGCGATTATTTTATATCCGGGAAAGCATTCTTTAAGCTTTATCAATACTGCCTCCAGGATTTCCGTTATATATCCTTTCTGTGCATGTGTAGGGTTTATGGTATATCCTATTTCAATGGTGTTTTCTTTTTTTATTAGGTATAGATCACCTAAAAGTTCATCGGTATTCTTATCGGCAATAACAAGCTGAACCCCGTTTTCAATATTCGGGGGAACTAATAGCGCTTTTCTGTATTCATCCTTTGCTAAGTTTTTAAAGCCCTGGTATTTCATCCATTCGTTGTTGTCTCTATAAATCATGAATGAATCTAAATCCTTTTCTTCAAAGCTTCTTAATATACATCTAACTGTTTCAATCATAATTGATACCCTGTCATTAGAAATTTTATATGATATATTATAACCCCACAACACCATGCAAGCAATAAAATATAAGAAAAGTTTTTTTAGCTGATGAAATATGTTATAATTACGCTGAGGTGGTAGTATGTGTGGAAGATATTATTTTGATATAAATGATAAGGAAATTGATAAAATTATCAGAGAATTAGATAAGGATTTGTATGGGGATATAAACACTGCGGAGATTTGTCCCTCTATGATTGCTTCTATCATAACAAGGCAGGGGGTGACATTGGCGAAGTGGGGATTTCCAAAAGTGAACTATAAGGGTACGGTTATAAATGCAAGGGCTGAAAGCTTGCACGACAGGATAATGTTTAAGAGGCTTGTCAATTCACACAGATGCATTATACCGGCGTCAGGTTTTTTTGAATGGGATAAAAAAGCTTCCGGAAAAGGGTATAAGAATAAATATTTTTTCAAGAAGACAGATTCAATTCTGTATATGGCAGGGCTTTATGATACATTTTATGATGAATCCCGCCAGTTCAGTCTGTTTGACAAGTCGGAGGAGCAGCTTTCATATGTTATTATTACAGTAAAGGCTAATGGATACATGGATGGAATACACGACAGGATGCCTTTGATTTTTGCAAAATCAGAAGCAGAAAGATGGCTTAAGGGAGAAAATATAAATACGTTAATTTCAGACAACAACGCGGAGCTTGTTTATTCTGACAGCATTAAAAGGCTTTTATTTTGACAAGTGTTGAATAATAACTTATAATCAAAGGTATTGAAACCCATGCGGCCGATATATATGGTGCTGCCGTTATTATAGAAACAACAGGAGGATTATATGGAAAAATCAAAGGTGTATTTTACAAATATGCATACGACTTCGAAGGAAAATCTGCANNCTGGCGTATCTTCGCCCTAATTATGCAAAGACAGTGGTTGATATTGTTAAGGAGCTGGGTGGAAAGCCGTTTCTTACAGACTGCAACACGCTGTACGTGGGAGGAAGAAAAAATGCTCTGGATCACCTTGATTCAGCTTATGTTAATGGATTCTCACCGTTCTCAACAGGATGCCATGTTATAATAGCGGATGGATTGAAGGGCACTGATGAAGCGTTAATCCGCGTGGAGGACGGCGAATATGTGAAGGAAGCAAAGATAGGGAGTGCCGTTATGGATGCGGATGTATTTATTTCTCTCAATCATTTCAAGGGCCATGAGCTGACAGGCTTCGGGGGAGCGATTAAAAATATAGGAATGGGCTGCGGTTCTCGTGCAGGCAAGATGGAGATGCACAGCAGTGGAAAGCCTCGTGTTTCTCAGCGCATGTGCATAGGCTGCGGAGCGTGTGCAAGGAATTGTGCTCACGGTGCCATTACTCTTACTGACAAAAAGGCGCTTATAGACCACGAAATATGCGTCGGCTGCGGAAGGTGCATAGGAGTCTGTCCTGTTGACGCAGTTAAATCCGCATCAGATGAGTCTAATGATATACTGAATAAAAAAATGGCGGAATACACGGCCGCAGTGCTTCGAGGAAGACCTCATTTCCACATCAGTCTTGTAATTGACGTGTCTCCATACTGTGACTGTCATAGTGAAAATGATATTCCCATTGTTCCTAATGTAGGAATGTTTGCTTCCTTTGATCCCGTGGCTCTTGACGTGGCATGTGCCGATGCGGTGAATAACCAGCCTGCGGTTGAAGGCAGCCTTCTTGCAAAGCACATACACAGGCATCATGATCATTTCACGGCTGTAAGTCCCGAAACGGACTGGAAATCAGCAATAGACCATTCGGTTAAACTGAATTTGGGAAGAAGAGAATACGAGCTTATTACAATTTAGGATAAGGCATATTTAATATGCTCCTCCTTAAGTAGACAGTAGAAATAAAACTGATCACATGGGGGAGCATTTTTTTGTGTACATATTTTGAGACTACAATTTTGTTTTTAAGTGTAAAGAATATTAAGTAAACGTATTTCTCTGATATTGGAACAACAAATATAGATATATTTTTAACATACATGAGCGTTCAAATTTAAAAGGTATTTGCAATATAGATAAATTTACAATGAGTGAATTTGTCTCAAATAATAAACATGTGTATCTTATTTGAGACGGGTTTTCATTGATTAGATAGGCACTTTAATGATTTTATAAGTACAGAAAAATAAAAATATTTCTTGATTTTGATTGGAAATTACAGATGTACGGAATTATAAATAAATTATTTCAGAAGTATCGGGGCAAGTTGGCACGATTTATGCTCGTTAATTAAATATCTAACAAGGCCGAGATAGATAAATTATTATGGGAGGATGTTATGCTAGTATCAGAATTAGCAAGTAAATTAGTTAACATTAATGTAACGCTTGATGGTGAGATTGCTCTTGTAAAGATGAACAGACCAAAGGCGCTTAATGCATTAAATAACGACACCTTAAATGAACTTAGTGAAATATTTGAATGTGTCAGAGAGGATGAATCTGTAAGAGGAATTATAATAACCGGAGAAGGCAAGGGATTTGTAGCCGGAGCTGATATTGTACAGATGCAGTCTTATAAAAGTATTGAAGGCAGAAAATATGCGGATTTTGCTCAAGGTGTATTCAATCAAATCGAATGCATAGAAAAACCTGCTATTGCTGCCGTAAATGGATATGCCTTAGGTGGCGGATGTGAATTAGCTCTAAGTTGTGACATAAGAATAGCATCCACAAAGGCAGTTTTTGGTCAGCCGGAAGTGGCGTTGGGTGTTATTCCATGCTTTGGAGGAACACAGAGGCTGCCGAGGTTGGTAGGCTCCGGGATTTCCAAAGAAATGATTTATACCGGAAGACAGGTAAAGGCTGAAGAAGCATTATCTATAGGATTGGTGAACAAGGTTGTAGAGCCTGAAGAGCTGATTAACGAAGCAAAAAATATGATGGAAGTGATTCTTAAAAATTCTTCTTCTGCTATAGGTTTTGCAAAGACCGCAATAAACAGAGGATTGGAAATGGACTTGGCAAACGGACTTGAGCTTGAGAAAGATATTGCCGCCATATCGTTTGGAACTGAAGATAAGGAAGAGGGAATGTCAGCCTTTGTACAAAAAAGACCGGCTATTTTTAAGAAATAAGGAATTGGGAATTTTATAATTTTAAATCCAAATAAAGATATTTTGAGAGGTGTAATATGGATGTAGCAACGCTGTTCAGCATGTTAGGCATACTGGTATCTCTTGCGCTGTTAATTATATTAATAATGCGTGGAGTAAATATTTATGTTGTTGCGCTAATGTGTTCTATTATAGTTGCATTAACCGGCGGTATTGACCTTTATGAAGGCTTGAAGGTAAATTATATGACCGGCTTTGTAAACTTCTTTAAGAATTACTTTTTAATATTCTTAACCGGTACCATTATGGGAAAAGCATACGAGGTAACCAATGGTGCGAAGGCTATTGCCAGAATGATAATTAATCGTTTTGGGCCAAATATGGCACTTATATCCATACCGCTGGCCTGCGGTATAATCTCGTACGGAGGCGTAAGCGTATTCGTAGCAAGCTTTGCAGTTTTCCCAATAGCTTTGGAAGTATTTAAGCAGGCAGATATACCGAGAAAATTCATTCCGGGAGCATTGACATTTGGATGTTCAACCTGGGCTATGGTTGCACCGGGTGCGCCGCAAATACAGAATGCTGTTCCTGCGGCAGCTTTAGGAACGGATTTAATGGCAGGGGCGGGAAATGGTTTTTTAAGCTCTGCTGTGATTTTGCTGATTGGAAGCTTTATATTGATTAAGTATGCTAATAATGCCAAGAAAAGAGGAGAAGGGTTTGTTGCTAAGCCAATGGATGTATTTAGAGATGATGCAGCATATCCGAGCGGCGGACTGGCAATGGTGCCATTAATTGTAACAATTCTTGCCATAAACATAAAGGTTGGTGGAAAAGCTCTGATTCCACTAGAGTTCGGGGTATTTTTAGGCTCTGCTGTAGTAATACTGCTCTTAAATAAGTACCAGGATAACAGTAAAATCATGTTTAACCTTGGAGAGGCATGCAAGCAATCGGTGGTTTCGATTTCAAATACATGTGCAGTAGTTGGATTTGGAGCCGTTGTTCAGGCCAGTAAGGCATTTCCTGTGGTAATAGATGCAATGATGAATATACCGGGACCTCCTTATGTGGGTATAGCAATCGGAACTACCGTAATAGCAGGTATATGCGGTTCAGCCTCAGGTGGATTGGGAATCGCTGCTCCATTGCTGGGACCTTCTTATATGGCACTTGGAATTCCTGCAGCTGCAATACACAGAGTAATGAGTATCTCCTCTGCAGCATTGGATTCATTGCCGCATAATGGATACATAGTGACAGTAACAAACGGTTTATGCAATGAAACACATAAGGATGCATATGGGCTGGTATTTTGGCTCACAGTTGTTACTCCGTTTATAGGCTCTGTGGTAGCAGTTATCTTGTTTACCTTATTCCCTTACTTACCGTAAAGGCTATCGGATTAAAAAATAAAAGATTATAGGAGGTATAAAATGTTTAAACCATTAGAAGGAGTAAAGGTTGTTGATTTAACATATTTCATAGCGGGACCCGGAACTGCAAGAATACTTGCCGACTGGGGAGCAGATGTATTGAAGATTGAACCTTTCTGGGGAGATCCGGGAAGAACTACAGGAGCAGGTATGGGCGCACCGGCTGACTTTGGCAGAAACCCTCTTTACAGCTGCTACAATTCGGAAAAAAGAGGCATTTCCATTGACCTTAAATCAGAAAAGGGAATGGAAATTATGGAAAAACTTCTGGCAACGGCAGATGTATTTGTAACAAGCTACAGAACAAAGGCTCTTGAAAAATTAGGCTTGGATTATGACAGTGTTCATAAGAGATTTCCTAAAATTGTATGGGCCCAGATAAACGGATTTGGTGACTATGGCCCTGCAAAGGACAATCCGGGCTTTGACACTGTTGCATTCTGGGCAAGAAGCGGCGCAATGCTTGATGCTGCCGAGAGAGGAACTACAATCAACCCACCAATAGGCTTTGGAGACGCAACCACTTCATGCAGCTTGGCAGGGGGGATAGCAGCAGCTCTTTATAATCAGCAGAAAACAGGTGAGGGTGCAAAGGTTATGGTTTCTCTATTTGCACAGGCAATATGGAATCTTAGTTCATTAGTTGCATCCAGCCAATACGGAGATGAGTACCCGAAAACAAGAAAGGCTGCAAATACACCGGTTATAAATTCGTATGAATGTAAAGACGGAAAGCCGATCTTCCTCAGCATATTGGAGCATGAAAGATATTATGACGAATTCTGCAGAGTGATAGAAAGAGAAGATTTAATAGGCAATGAAAAGTATTCAACTACTCCGGCAGCGAGAGCCAATTCCCCTGAATTTATTGAGATAATATCTCAGCAGTTTAAAAACTGGACACAGGATGAAATGGACAAGAAATTGACGGCTGCAGATATTGCACATGAAAAGATACAGCATGTAGTGGATGCAATTAAGGACCCTCAGGCTCTGGCAAATAATTATGTATGTGAAGTGGAAAATCGTGACGGAACAAAATGCTACATGGCAATGCCGCCAATTAAGTTCAACACAATTGATGCTAAATGTGCATGTGATGCACCGTTAATCGGACAGGACAATGAAGAGGTTCTGAGAGAACTGGGGTATACAGATGAAGAAATAAAGAAATTATCTGATGAAAATATAATAAAAAGCGTTCCATATGAGAAATAAAATATTCAGGCTTTCTGATAAAGCCGTATAGGAGGAAAATATATGGATTTTAAATTCTCTAAATCTGAAGAAGTAATTCAAAAAGTCGCAAGGGAATTTGCTGAAAAGGAAGTTGCACCCTTAGCAGAGGAAATTGATAAAAGCGGGAGATTTCCCGAGGAAACATTCAAAAAAATGGTTGAGTGTGGATTTACCGGAATAGGAGTGCCTGTCGAATATGGCGGCTCTGGCGGTGATGATATAGCAAAGGTAATAGTAGTATCAGAAATAGCTAAAAAATGCGGGGCTACCGCTGCCATACTTTCAATTCACGGTATATTCGGCCAGACAATATTGCGCTTTGGAACAGAAGAGCAGAAGCAAAAGTATCTTCCGCTGGTTGCCAACGGAGGAAAAAAGACTGCCTTTGCCCTCACGGAGCCAAATGCCGGCTCTGATGCTGCTGCTGTAAAAACAGTTGCTGTATCTGACGGAGATGATTATGTTATAACAGGCACAAAATGCTTTATAACAGGCGGAAATCTTGCGGACTATGTAATTGTTTTTGCATCCACCGACACATCTAAGGGTGTCAAAGGTTTGTCTGCAATTGTAGTTCCTAAAGGAACTCCAGGCTTTTCCATAGGCAAGGTGGAGCACAAGATGGGTATCAGAGCTTCTCAAACTGCAGAGCTGATATTTGACGGTTGCCGTGTTCCTAAAGAGAATCTTGTGGGAAAAGAAGGTCAGGGATTTAAAATTGCTATGGTAGGTCTGGACGGAGCTCGTATAGGCGTCGCTTCTCAAGCTTTGGGAATAGCAGAGGGTGCATTGGAGGAATCGGTTTCTTATATGAAGGAAAGAGTTCAGCTGGGGAAGCCAATTGCTGCACTTCAGGGTCTGCAGTGGTATATATCTGATATGGCCACAAGAATAGAATGCGCGCGCTGGATGGTTTACAGAGCTGCTTATTTAAAGGTAACAGGACAGCCATTTACTAAAGAGGCTGCCATAGCGAAGCTTAATGCATCTGAAACAGCAAGTTTCGTTGCAAACAAAGCATTGCAGATACATGGCGGTTATGGTTACATGCAGGATTATCCTCTTGAGAGAATGATGAGAGATGCAAAGATAACAGAAATTTATGAAGGTACTTCTGAAATTCATAAGGTTGTAATTTCAAGAGCAGTACTTGGTTAGGAGGGCATTATGAGAATTATTGTGTGTCTTAAACAAGTTCCTGATACGAATGAAGTAAGAATAAATCAGGAAACAGGAACATTAATCAGAGACGGCGTTCCAAGTATTATGAATCCAGACGATAAAAATGCATTGGAAGAAGCATTGAAAATTAAGGATGAGCTGGGAGCTGAATTGATAGCAGTGAGCATGGGACCGCCTCAGGCGAAGGATGTTTTGAAGGAAGCATTGGCAATGGGTGCTGATGAGGGCGTGCTGATAAGCGATAGAGCTTTCGGAGGCTCGGATACCTGGGCAACTGCAACAATTATTTCCGCCGCAATTGAAAAAATCGGAAACTATGATATAGTGTTCTGCGGAAGACAGGCGATTGACGGAGATACAGCGCAGGTTGGACCTGAAATTGCTGAGTTTTTAAATATACCCCAAATTACATATGTGAAGGATGTAAAGGTAAAGGGTAAGAATCTTGAAGTAGTAAGGTTCACTGAATATGGGGAATATGTGTTTGAAACCTCTACACCTGTCCTGCTCACTGCAATAAAAGAGCTGAATAACCCAAGATATCCTACAATAAAGGGTATCATTGAAGCATATGAGGAAACAGGAGAAGAAAGAATCAGGGTATTTAGTATAAACGATTTGGTTGTGGACTCCACTCAGATAGGTCTGAAGGGTTCGCCAACAAATGTTTATAAGTCATTCGTACCTGTAAAAAATAAGGTTTCTGAAATAATAGAGGGTGAAAGTTCAAAGGATAAGGCAGTTACAATGGTAATGAAATTATCTGAATTGAACCTGATTTAACGGGAGGAGGTTTAAGATGGAAAGAGCAAAAGTAAATCAAGGGATAGATGTGAAGGACTACAATGATGTCTGGGTTATAGGGGAGTTAATAGACGGCAAGGTTCATCCTGTAACTATTGAGCTCATAGGAGAAGGAAGAAAATTAGCTGATAAAATCAATAAAAAGTTAGTCGTTGTAGTGGCAGGCAACGAAGTGAAGGATGTAGCAGAAAAGCTCCTTCGTTTCGGAGTAGATAAGGTTTTATATATTGAGCATGAATTGCTTAAGGATTTTAATACTGAGGGCTATGCTATAACAATGTCTGCTCTCATAAAGGAAAGGAAGCCCGAAATAGTATTGCTGGGAGCAACATCCATAGGCAGAGATATAGGACCGCGCATTGCAGCTAAAACAGGAACGGGATTAACAGCAGACTGCACTAAATTAGAAATTGATGAGACAGACGGAAAGCTTATGCAAACAAGACCTGCATTTGGCGGAAACTTAATGGCCACAATAATCTGTCCCAACAACAGACCTCAAATGTCAACTGTAAGACCGGGAGTTATGGCAAAAGCTGAGCATGTGGAAAAGGTAACGGGAGAGGTTGAAGTAATAGCTCCGTCATTGAAAGAAGAAGATTTAAGAGTTAAATTGGTGGAAAAGAAAGACAGCGGAAAGAAACGTGTAAATCTTATAGATGCAAAGGTTGTTGTTTCCGGAGGAAGAGGATTGAAGGAAGCATCCGGCTTCAAGTTAATGCAGGAGCTGGCAGATGGACTGGGAGGAGAAGTGGGCTCATCAAGAGCCGCTGTTGATGCCGGTTGGATTGAAAGCACTCACCAAGTGGGGCAGACGGGAACAACAGTAAGGCCTGACTTATATGTGGCCTGCGGAATATCCGGAGCAATACAGCACCAGGCAGGTATGCATGAATCGAAATATATCATTGCAATCAATAAGGATAAAAATGCTCCAATATTTGAAATATGCGATTTTGGAATAGTAGGAGATTTGTTTGAAATTATACCGGCTATGATTGAAGCTGTTAAGGAGAAGCATTTCTTAGAAATATGATGTACAATTAAATCTTATAAAGCTCGTAAATCGAGCTTTATTTTAATATGGATCCATGTTTGCTATAAAAAAAACAATGTGCTATAATTGCTATGTTATACTGTTTTAATTTAAAAGTGTGGACAAATATTTGTCCGAAACATAGGAAAACAGTATATACTAATTCGCTTCAAGGGAACTGATTTAATGCGAATTAGTATTAAAATTATTTCTAATGTAGTTATATTGTTAAGATAAAAATATTGACTTTCAGGAGGTTTCAAATATTGATATGAAACGGGAGTATTATAAGTATATTTTTGATGAAATATTAAAAATGACTGATGATGGCTTTATTGTTATTGATAAGGATGGAATCGTAACAAATATAAATGATCAATATTGTGATTTTCTTGGAAGAAATAAAGAGGAAGCAATAGACCATTCTATCCTTAACATAATATCAAATTCTAAAATGATAGACATAATGAATAAGCAATATCGTGATGAAGGCATGATTCATAAGTTTGTTGAGGGAGAAACAAAAGAAGTATCAAATGATTTCTTGCTTGTAAACCGATCCTGTGTATTTGACGATGACGGCGACGTAATAGCCGGTGTTGCTCAGGTTAAGTTTCGGCTTCAAACACTTGATAGCGCTCAGAAGTTAATGAGAGAATATTCCGAGCTTCAATTTTATAAGGAAGAATATAAAAATGTAGAATCCAATAGGCATTCATTTGGCGTGATGATAGGAAAAAGTAAGGAATTTATCAAAATTAAAAGGAGTGCAATCAAATTTTCAAAGACGGATTTTCCTATTTTAATAACAGGAGAAACCGGAACAGGAAAAGAGGTGTTCGCTCAGTCAATTCATAAGAATAGCTCAAGGGAAAATAAGCCTATGGTGAGTATAAACTGTGCTGCTATACCATATGAACTTATTGAATCAGAGCTTTTCGGATATGAAGAGGGCTCATTTACAGGAGCAAGAAAAGGTGGAAAACCGGGTAAATTTGAATTAGCTGATGGTGGAACTATATTTCTTGACGAAATAGGAGATATGCCGTATGATATGCAGTCAAAGCTCCTCAGAGTGCTGCAGGAAAATGAAATAGAGAGAATTGGAGGCACTAAGACCGTTCCAATTGATGTCAGGGTAATTGCAGCAACTAGGCAGGACTTGCAGGAGATGGTCAAAAACGGAAAATTCCGCGAGGACCTATACTATAGGCTTAATGTCGTTAATATTGAAATGCTGCCGTTGAGAGAAAGAAAGGATGATATAAGACTGTTTGCAAGCTATTTCTTGGATAAACTCAATTGCAAATATAAATCTCTTATATCCATAAGTGATGAGGCATTCAAATGCTTATCAAACTATAGCTGGCCGGGAAATATAAGGGAGCTGGAGAACGTAGTTAAAAGTGCATTTGCTTCATGCGAGGATATGATTATAAACCTTAGCGATTTGCCGTCAAAAATGGTTTCATACGGTGATAAATACAAGCAGGGAGAAATTAGTGAAAAAAAATTAAAATCCTTAGTAGACAACTATGAAGCATTATTGTTAAAGGATGCATTGAAAAGAAATGAAGGAAATGTTCGCGCGACTGCCAGGGAATTAGGTATACATCGCAGCCTGCTGTATAAAAAAATGGAGAAATATGAAATAGAAAATATTCACCATGTGGAAGTTTATTAATTCTAAAGATAAGACGTGCATGAGCTTACATAACGTGAGCTCATGCACGCTCTTCATATTCTTCATCGCTTATTACTTCTATCCCATTTAAGCGCAGGAGCCTTGTGGTGATGCCCTCTCCGGGAATGAGTTTTTTATTGAATGTTCCGTCATATATGCAGCTGCTTCCGCAGGAGGGGCTTTTTTCTTTCAGTATGGCTTTTTTGATTCCATATTTTTGTGCGGTTTTTAGGGTTTTCATGGCACCGTTCACAAAATAGTCAGTTTTATCGTCAGATGAAATATTGATAACTCTTCCGTTCTTGATTTCGCAGGGAAGCCTTGGGGTCTTTAGTCCTGCTTCCACCTCCGGGCACACCATGAGCGCCTTACCCTCATCAACTAATTTCTTTATTTTTTCAGATACGGATACCTTGCCGTCGTATCTTGTTTTTTCACCGCACAGGCATGCACTTACTATATACTGAAATGTATGCCCTTTCTCTGTGATTTCTATGTCTTGGTTTTCTGCATCGATCAAATTAATATCCTCCTGAAAATTGTCACGGGAGCTGATGGGTCTCACAACTGGTCTAAGGCAGCTGCCGGAGTTATTCTGTACTATTATGGCGTTCTTTCCTTTATTAAGCTTTACATAGCTTCCCACGGGATAAACAATTATATCCTTTAAAAATTGCCGGGTAATTTCATAATCTAACTTTGAATTTATATTTTCAAGCAAATAACTTACTATTTGTGATGGTTTCCATGTGTTTCTGTATACGAATTTTGTGTTTAACGCCTGGTATACGTCGCACACGGCTAATATTTTGCCAAACAAATGAATCTGGCCATTGCTTAAGCCATGGGGATATCCGGTTCCGTCAACATGCTCGTGGTGGCAGGCAATTCCCATGAGAATATCGTTGGAAACGAAAGATCTCAGTTCATTTATCGCAGTGAGGGGATGCATTTTGACAAGTTCAAATTCATCTTCAGACAGAGGCTCTTGTTTATACAGTATTTCCTCCGGTATCATCAGCATGCTTATATCGTGAAGCAATGCGGTCACGGCCAGCTCATGAAGTCTGTGTGCACTTAACTGTAATGAATTACCGAGAGATATGCTAAGTATCGCCACGTTCAGGCAGTGCTGGAACACATAGTCATGGCTGTTGCTGAACTCCAGGGTATTGTACCACAATGTTCTGTTGTAAATTGTTTCTTCGATCAAATCATCTGCAAGAATGGAGATTTGCCTCAGCAGTCGCATGTCAAATTTACCGGAATTAAGCTTGTATTTATAAAACACATCCTTAATCCTGGTAAGAACGGCGGCCTCAAACTCATCTTCTATGCTTTTGTAAGAAAATTTATTGCATTTCTCTTCATTTTTTACATAAGCACCCGAAATATTATTAGATATTATTTTGCTTATATACACACCGCTTAGGGGTTGCCCTTTGCTTAAAAGAAGTGTTTTGAAATTATAATTGTTGTAAACAGTTAAATCCATGGCCAATATCATGCCGGGTTTGAGATTTTCTGCAGTTATAAACAACATTTTAATACTCCGCTAATATTATTGATTAATTCTATCACAGTTGGCTTTATTTTTCCATACTGTTGTTATGCAATATCGAATTATACTGCTTTTAGTTTAAAATGCGGACAAATATTTGTCCGCAACATAGGAAAGCAGTATATGCTAATCCGCTTCAAGGGAACTTATTTAGTTCGGATTAGCTTTATCTATAAATTTGACAAAATTAGCGGAATAATTGACAAATTGCGACAATGATGTTAATATAAACTGGTAAAAAACTTTACAGGGGAGTGCTCAAATGGAAAGAAGATCTATTTTAGAGAAGCTGGGGCTTGTTGAAAAGGTTGAAGAAGCCAATCAAAATGATGAAAACGTACCGACCGTTGAAATTGCGGAACAAAAGCCCGTTGAAAAAGAAAAACCTCAATTTGCTGAGTATGTAGAAAAATATGATGCAGAGAAGGAAAAAAAAGATGTTGTTAAAGAAACAAAACAAGCTGACGGATATGAAGACCCCATTGCAGCCGTAAGAAAAAAGAAGCTGCTTAAAATTGAAGAAATATATAAGAATTATGATATAAGCACTGAAGGAATAAATTCTCTGTCCATTGTTGAAAGCTTCCAGAAGGCGTTGCCTGATTATCTTCCTACCGATGTAAAAAGACAGTCAATACTTAACATTATCACATCATCAAATGTAAAGGTGGGGAGCTTAGTTAATGACGGCAATGATAAGCTAAGGTGTTTAAATGATTTTTCAAGGCTGTTTTCTGATGAATCAAGAGAAGTAATATCGGGCTTTGAGGATGAAATAAGCAAACTTAACGAGAAAATAAAAAATTACAAGACAGCTATAGATAATATGAGAAATCTTCAGACAGAGCAGGAATTTACTCTTAAGTATGAAATAGAAAAGATAAGCAACATACTGCAGTTTATTGACCCTCAAAACTAGAGTGAAGGTGATACCATGCGTGGCTACAAACTTACAATAAAAGGCAAAATTGTTTTAATTATTTTTGTTATGCTCTTATCTATACCGTGTACATCACTGCTAAGAGGAACCGTTGCCGCAAGTGACAACACTGAGTACTCTCACAACAGCGATGTAAAGATTATGAGCTATGTTGTCCATGCGAGCAGGCTAAGTCTGTATGGTGTGGTCACATCATATTCTGCAATAAGGGCTGAAGTAGAAGAGGCCGCAAAGCCTGAGGAAAGCATCTCAAGCGTTATGGTCGAGGATATAAAAACCTACGGTGAAGGTAAAAAAGCATTCCTGACATTTGATGATGGACCGTCAGAGCACGTAACTATGCAGGTACTTGATATATTGGATACA
>DOON01000194.1 GCA_003514865.1 Clostridiales bacterium | reverse complement strand
TTATATGCGATGATGAGCTGACAATAAGAAACGGCATGAAGAACCTGATTGAAGCAGCCGGTTCAAAATTTGAAGTATCCGGTCTGGCAACAAACGGATTCGAGGCGTGCAGGCTTATAACCGAGATAAAGCCTGCAATAGTCCTGATGGATATTAATATGCCTGGACTGAACGGGTTGGAGGTAATCAGGGAAATGTCGTCAGTATCGCCACGCACAAAGTATATTATCATTTCAGGCTACGATGAATTTCATTACGCACAGAAAGCAATCCAGCTGAGAGCACATGACTACTTGCTTAAACCCATCGATAAAAATAATTTATTTAACGTTATGGAAAGTGCGTATAATGAATATTTAAAGGAAAAGAAGCCTTTCGCCGAGATATCGGATGCAGAAGGATTGGGGACGGCTGAAGAAGCGATAAATTACATTTATAAAAACTACAGTAACAGTGATCTGTCTCTTAAAAGCATGTCTTCTGAGCTTCATATAAGTGAGTCCTATCTTACAAGAAGCATCAAGAAGAAGGCAGGCATGAGTTTTTCGGAATTTCTTACAAAGGTCAGGATAGAGTCGGCGATTTCTCTCATTCTTTCTTATTCATCGCTTACGAGCCTGGAAGTATCAGAAAAAGTCGGATACAAAAGCCAGCACTATTTTTGCAAGGTATTTAAAGAGTATACGGGAATGACGCCTACAGCATATAAAAAAGCCTGTATTGACAGATGCTGATGTTATTGATATAATGCTTGCGGGAATGAAGTACTCCCTTGGGTAACCTAAACCGCTTATTGGAGCTGATGACTTCTGNNTTTTGTGTTAAGGAGGATATATGTTAACATCGCTTGCTTTTATTTTTCTCGTAGGACTTTCAATGGCAGCTATTTGTCAACGGCTAAAGCTGCCGCGCATTATCGGTATGCTGACAACCGGCATATTATTGGGACCGCATGCCTTAGATTTTCTTGACGGGTCTATTCTTTCCATCTCCGCCGATTTACGGCAGATGGCACTAATTATCATATTGCTGCGGGCCGGTCTTTCGCTTGATATTTTGGATTTAAAAAAGGTAGGGCGACCGGCGGTCATGATGTCATTCATACCGGCAAGCTTTGAGATTTTAGCTTTCTTTCTGTTTGCACCTTATATACTTGGTGTTACAAGGATTGAAGCGGCTGTTATGGGGGCCGTGCTGGGTGCGGTGTCTCCGGCAGTTGTTGTGCCTCGGATGGTACATTTAATGGAAACAAAATATGGTACCGACAAAAGTATTCCGCAGCTTATTATGGCAGGAGCATCCTGTGATGATATTTTTGTCATTGTATTATTTTCAACATTTGTCAGCATGGCGCAGGGAGGTGCTGCAAGGATTATGGATTTTGTGAACATTCCTATTTCTATTATTCTCGGAATTGTGCTTGGTGCTGTCGCCGGATGGTTACTCAGCCTGTTTTTCGAGACTGCCTACACTCATAGGAGATATGTGCGCAACAGCATGAAGGTTATTATTGTTCTTGGGGTTTCTTTTATGCTTATGGCAGTTGAAATCTGGATGAAGGACTTAGTATCAATTTCCGGGCTGCTTGCCGTTATGAGCATGGCTTGCGTGCTGCAAATGAAAAGCACGGCATTTGTGTCAAAGAGGCTGTCCGAAAAAGTTGGCAAGCTATGGCTTGCAGCAGAGGTAATTTTATTTGTGCTGGTATCGGCCGCAGTCGACATCAGATATACCGTTGGTGCCGGGCTTGCCGCCGTGGGAATGATTTTTCTTGCCCTCATATTTCGTTCAATCGGTGTTTTCCTCTGCCTTGTGGGTACGTCAATGAATACGAAAGAACGCATTTTCTGCATGATCGCCTATCTGCCCAAAGCAACGGTGCAGGCTGCCATCGGTTCCGTTCCACTTTCCCTGGGATTGCCATGCGGTAAAATTGTCCTGTCGGTAGCCGTGCTCGCCATCATCATAACAGCTCCGCTGGGTGCCTTTGGTATGGATATTAGCTATAGAACTCTGCTTTCCAAAGAGGAGATACCGGGACAGTAAAAAACCTACACAGGTGTAATGTAAAGGTGTGAAAGCAATGAATGCTATCACACCTTTATACAATGAAATATTATTTTTTATTCTTCTTAAATGATTTTCCTGTCTTTAGTCCGAAGTATGATACTGTAAGAATCAAAAACATGTAAATTATATAGAGCGCGTTGAATTCCTTGTACATGTAGAACAGAAGAACTATCACTCCCGGGAGGTTCAGCCACGGCATGGAAAGAAGTGGTTTTTCGGACTTCCATATGCCGAGAATAATGCCTGCTAATCCGTATATTATCAGGACTACCAATATTGTTATCATTCGTTCATACATCGTGCCGTCTGTGAATATTGACAGGAATACTCCGAATATTCCGAGCAGAAGGCCTGTAATCAGTGCGGCAATGTATACTGCCTTTCTTTTATTCTTTTCCATACATATCTCCGTTATTATTTTCCGTTTAATACTCTTACTATGAAGCTGTCTGCAGGGAGTATGATGGTTTTGTCTCCGCGCATGGTGGACTTTAACGCTTCAAGACTTCTGATAAACTCGTAAAACTGAACTCTGTCTTCTGTGGAATAGGCTTCGGCAATACCTTTCATATATTCGCTTTCGCCCTGTCCCTTCAATTCTTCGGCGTCGGCTTTTGCTTTTGACAGAAGTATTCCAACCTCCTTGTCGGTTTCATTCACTACCTTGCTTGCCTCCAGGTTTCCTCCTGCTCTGTAGCTTTCAGCCATTTGCGTTCTCTCTGATATCATTCTGTTGTACACGGCTGTTTCATTGTCCTTTGGAAGGTCAAGACGCTTAATTTCAACGGATACTGTGGAAACTCCATAATTTCCCAGCTGCGCATTGACAAGCTCTGTTATTACGGTATTTACATCGTCGATTGAGCTGTTGTCTGAATTTATAATGTCCGTCTGGTTCATTGTGCCAAGCGTATTTTTTACTGCGTTGTAAACCACTGCGTCTATGCGGTTTTCCATTTCGGAAATTCTGCTTACTGTACGCATGAATTTGTAGGGATCATCTATTTGCCAAACAGAGAAATTATCAACCACCAAGGTTTTTTTGTCTCCCGTGAGAACCTCTGAAGGAGCCACGTCATACATCATTCTATATTGAGGAATTTTTTCCACTTTGTCTACCACAGGCAGTTTGAAATGGAGTCCTGCGCTATCATGTATTGTCTGAAATTTTGAAAATCTCGTTACATAGGCATATTCATTTTCTCTGACCATGTATGCCGTATTCGCGAATATTATCACAAGTAAAATCAACAGCAGTATTTTAATAAATGAACCAGAGTTTCCTTTTCTCTTTGTTTCCTGCATCAGTTTCCACCTCCGTTTGATGTTTCTGGATTTGAAAAGCTTTTTATAGGAAGAAGCTTCTGCACTCCACCCTCTGATGAATCAATATATACCGTAACTCCCGGAAGTATTTCCTCAATAGTCTCAAGGTACATTCTTGTTCGTGTTATATCCTTATTTTTTGCATATTCTGTATACATTGAGTTAAACCTTGCAACCTCTCCTCTTGCTTCGTTTATTTTTGATTCCTTGAAAGATTCAGCTTCACGTATGAGCTTATCAGCTTCACTTTCCGCAGCGGGAATGGTTTTGTTCTTATATGCCAGAGCTTCATTTATTCTTGTTTCTTTTTCCTGCTTTGCTGTTTCAACTTCCTTGAATGCTCTTACTACATCAGAAGTAGGAGGTTCACTGTCCTGAATTTTTACGTCCAGTATCTGCACACCAAGGTCGTAAGCATTCAGCTTATTTATTATTTTTTCCTTTATTTCCGCCTGGATAATTGATTTTTCCGTTGTTAAAACGCCGTCGACATTTTTAGAGCCGATGATGCTCCTTGCCGATGATTGAGCAATCATTTTGAGTATTTTGGCCGGCTCATCTGAGTTGTATATAAATTTCACCGGGTCTGATATTTTCCATTCAATAAAGAAGTCTATGTTTACAATGTTGAAATCTCCTGTAATCATTTTTGCTTCATCGGCGACAGTGGAATCATTGGAATAACCCATTTGCAGCTTCTGTGTTCTATTGACTGCAACCNNTGTGACGTTTTGTATAGGGGACGGCAGCTTAAAATGAAGTCCGGCGGATTCCACACTTGTTACCTTTCCGAGAGTAGTTACTACTGCCTGTTCTGTTTCCTCCACGGTGTACTGACAGGAAATTATTCCATATAAGGCTGCAATCAGCAGGGGTAATAGCAGCATAACTTTCAAGTTTCTGCGTTTTTTAGGAGGTTTCTCACTGCTGTCCTGCCCGGGATACACAAACTGGTTTTTTGAGCCTTCTGAGTTGTTAATCATTATGATAAGTCTCTCAATTAAATCTCTGATCTTCATGGCCACTCCTTTAATAAGATTTATGGGTAATTATTTTATACCCGTTTTTNNAGGAGGAGAAGCTATGAAAAAATACAAGTCATTAACAATTGGAGCGATTATTGCCGTATTTTCATTTGTTATCTCTTATTTTGGAACAAAATATGTAAATGGAAGAGATATTACAGGCAATATATTTGCATATGTGGTATTGGCTGCTGCGCTGGGCACAATATCTGCAGTGTTTCATCACTACGGATTAAAATATTCGTTCTATATTTTCACCACAGGAATCGCAGTGGGATTTTTTGAAATGTTTCGAAGTTTCATATCAGATTTAAACGGATGGGAAGAGCTGGCGGGAGTTATATCTCTTATGTTCTGGCTGGTTGTGGGGTTTCTTGGTGGCATTGCTGTTCAAATTGTTGCTTGGTTATATAAAAAATATAAAAAGTAAATTGGAGGAAGATATGTCTAAACTTTTTTCAAGCTTCACAATTAAAAATACGGAGTTAAAAAACAGGATTGTAATGGCACCCATGTGCATGTATTCTGCGGATAATGAAGGAAATGCAAAGGACTGGCATTATCTGCACTATACATCCAGGGCTGTGGGAGGTACGGGACTGATAATACAGGAGGCAACAGCTGTTGAGTCAAGAGGAAGAATTTCTTCCAATGATCTTGGCATATGGGATGATTCACATATAGAGGAACTGAAGAGGATAGTTGATGCATGCAAGGCTTACGGAGCAAAGATGGGGATTCAGCTTGCCCATGCTGGAAGGAAGTGCGAGGCTGAAAATGAAAGAATAATAGCACCCAGCGCCATTGCATTCAGCGATGAGTACAAGGTTCCTGCAGAAATGACAAAGGAAGAAATAAAGGAAGTGATTCAGGCCTTCAGGGATGCGGCGGAAAAAAGCATAAAGGTAGGATATGATTTTGTTGAGGTTCACGGAGCCCATGGATATCTTATAAATGAATTCCTGTCACCGCTTACGAATAAAAGAACAGACGAATACGGCGGAAGCAAGGAAAACAGAGCAAGGTTCTTGAAAGAGGTGCTGCATGCCGTAAGAGAGGTATGGACTGCAGAGAGGAATTTGCTGCTGAGGGTTTCCGCTGAGGATTATGCCGAAGGAGGAAATCATCCTGAGGATTTGGCTGATTTAATTAACCTTGTGAAGGAAGAAGGGGTGGACATAGTAGATGTAAGCTCCGGCGGAGTTGTGAATGTTGCACCGAAGGCGTTTCAGGGATATCAGGTTAAGTTTGCCGAAGTTATCAAAGAAAAAACAAATCTTCCTGTTATTGCCGGCGGGCTTATAATTGAGCCTCACATGGCGGAGGAAATACTGCAAAATGACAGAGCAGATTTTATTTTCTTCGGAAGAGAGCTTCTGAGAAATCCGTACTGGCCGCTGTATGCAGCCCATGAGCTTCGCAGTGAAACAGAGTGGCCCGAGCAGTACGAAAGAGCGAAATTTAGAAAATAAATTCAGAACATCTGAATATTATAATAATGTGAACAAAAAATTTCTGTAATTATTGAAGGAGAGCAGCAAATGAAAAGATTACNNTTTTATTTGCTGCCATATTTGCCGTTTCAGCATACGGGGGATATATGTATATCAGGCCATCCGGCTACGTAAACCTGAACAGCTCTCCTCCGATAAGCTATACCGTGAACAGCTTCAACAGAGTAATAGATGTGAACACGGAAAATAAGGAGATTCTGAAAGGAGTTAATGTAAATCATAAGAATATTGTAGATGCCGTGCAAATTACAATAGATTTTATGGCTGAAAACGGCTATCTTGCCCATGTCTCTTCGGGGCTGACAATATCTGTTTCAAGTTCTGACAAGGATAAGGCAGGCTCGATGACCGAAAGGCTCAACAATGAAATACAAATTAGAAATGGCGAATATGCCGGTGAAAAAATAAAGGCTAGTTTAGTGATGGGCAACTGAATAATTTATATCCGCGGTGGCAACATAAACTGCGAAAACATTTATCGAGGTAGTTTATGGAGCTGAAGCAAGAGAACTTAAATTTCAATGTATTTCATGATGACAGAGAATATATCTTTTATGAAATAAACAAACACCTATTGACAGACGAAAAGCCATCTATTTATTTAGAAAGTATTTCGGAGACGCCAGCTTTCAGAGAGAATCCTTTTTACATGCTTTGTGATTTAAAAAAAGCGGAGCAGTCTCCCGTGCACCACGGAGAGGGAAATGCATGGGTGCATACAATGCTTGTTACGGACTATGCCGCATCCGAAAAGCACAGAAGCAAAAATGAAGCTGTATTTATGTGGGCTGCATTGCTTCACGACATAGGAAAGCCCCCCACAACTAAAATAAAAAAGGGCAAAATTACTTCATATGACCACGAAAAGGTGGGTGCAGTAATGGCTGGAGAATTTTTAAGGGAGTTTTTCACGGACAATGAGTTTATCAATGAAGTTTGTGCACTTGTGAGATGGCACATGCAAATACTCCATGTTGTGAAGGATATGCCATTTGCGTATATAAAAGCAATGAAGGAAGAAGCGGACATAAATGAGGTGGCCTTGCTGGGATTCTGTGACAGGATGGGGAGAAAAGGGTCTGACATTGAAAAAGAGAGACAGAACATTTCGGTGTTTCTGGAAAAATGCAATAGTAAAGGATGATATTAAAAAATTCCGGCGGATACCGGAATTTTTCTATGATTTAGCCAAAATGGACTTCATATTTATCAATGTTTCAAAAATATTTTCATGGACTACGGATTTAATATCAAATTTCAGAAGCTTAAAAGTAAACTGCAGTATAAAGCCTATGCCGAATACAGCAATGACAGTTCCGAGACCGACACTGGCTCCAAGGAGGAATCCTATTAAGAGCACAGTTCCTTCTATGGAACCTCTTATTACTCCTATGGGTACATTGGGAAGTCTTTTTCCAAGAGCTACCATCATTGTATCTCTCGGTCCGCATCCCATGCCGGGACTTATGTACATATATGAGGCGCAGCTTATCACAACCTGGCTCAATAAAAGCATAAGAACTCCCAGATAGAAATTTGTCATGAAGGGTATGATATTGAGGGAACGCAGGAAATCTAACATTACGCCTATGAGCAAGGTATTCAGTATTGTTGCCAGACCTATTTTTTCTTTAAGGAAGACTGAAACCACAACAATGATTACAAGACCTGTCAATATGCTGACATTTCCAAAGGAAATACCGGTTACATTTGATACTCCCATACCGAAGGCATCCCATGGTGCAAGGCCTACATTTGCTTGTACACTCAACGTTATTCCAAAGGAGTACACAAACAGTCCGAATAATAATTTCACGATTCTTTTTAAGTAATTTTCCACATATTCACCTTGCTTTCGCTGATAATGATATAATTATAATGACTTAATGCACAGGTGTCAATTAAATTAAGTCATTGCATCCATATATTTCAAGCAATTCTCCGATATATCAAACATATACTGGAAATAAGTGCTTTTTTATGCTATAATAAAAAAAGAATGAGTGAGGAGGGATGCATATGTGGACGAGAGAACAGCTTAAGCTTTCAGCGAAAGAATCCTTGAGAGGAAACTACTGGCAGGCATTCTGGGTGGGTATGNNCGCGGTGGAGGCGGTGGAGGCGGCGGCTCCAGCAGCAACTGGGAAACGGCAGAAAAATATTTTGGAAACAATGACAACTTTATGATAATAGCAGCTGCCATAATTATATTAGCTGTATTATACAGAATTCTTATAGGCTTTTCCTTAGAGGTTGGCTCAAGGAAATATTTTGTGCAGCTGGCGCAGGGCAAGAATACGGAGGGATGCTACGGATTTGCATTTGACGGTTCTAATTACAGAGGTATTATTTCAGCAATGTTTTTAAAGGGTTTTTACAATTTTCTATGGTCGCTTCTCTTTATTATACCGGGTATAGTTAAATCGTATTCTTACAGGATGGTTCCAAATATTCTGGCTGACAATCCCAGACTGAATGCTGACGAAGCAATAACGCTAAGCAGAAAAATGATGAACGGACATAAAATGGATACATTTGTACTGGACCTTTCATTTCTGGGATGGTATCTGCTTGGGTTGCTGGCCCTTATCATAGGTACTCTTTTTGTACATCCGTACGTATATGCCACGGAGGCGCACCTTTATCTGGTGCTGAGGAGTAATGCGATTGGC
>DOON01000261.1:14599-22547 GCA_003514865.1 Clostridiales bacterium | reverse complement strand
TATGAGAAGTGAAAGAATTGCATCTCTTTCAAGATTCATTATCTCTAATGAAGCAAATATGGCAAATACACAGGCAACTCAATGGCTTGAAAGAACATTGGACGATTCGGCAATAAAAAGATTAGCTATACCACAGGGATTCCTGGCGACAGATGCAATACTTGGTATTGCAATAAATATATTTTCGGATTTAGTTGTTAATGACAAGGTTATAGAAAAGCATATAAATGAAGAGCTTCCTTTCATGGCAACGGAAAATATAATTATGGAAGCAGTTAAGCGGGGCGGAAACAGGCAGGAACTACACGAGGAAATAAGGGTGCTTTCANNATTTAGAAGATGCATATGCAATTCAATTGATGAATGTAAGCAGGGCATTGAAGGACGGAGAAATTGTATCAGGCAGAAAAATCGGACTTACATCTAAGGCCATGCAGGAGCTTTTAGGTATTGCCGAGCCTGATTACGGATATTTATATGCAAGCACAGAAGTAAAAAACGGCGGCACAATAAGTATGAAGAATGCAATAAGACCAAAGGTGGAAGGCGAAATCGCATTTGTTCTTAAAGAAGATCTAAGAGGTCCCGGTGTTACAGTGGAGGACGTATACAGAGCGACAGATTATGTTTGCGCATCCATAGAAATAGTTGACAGCAGAATAAGGGACTGGAAAATCAAATTGGTTGACACAGTTGCAGACAATGGCTCAAGCAGCATGTATGTTTTGGGAGATAAGAAAGTTAAGGCGGAGAATATATCATTAACAGACATATCCATGACGCTGTATAAGAATGGTGAGGCTGTAAACACAGGCACAGGGTCAGCGGTTTTAGGCAACCCTGCAATAAGCGTAGCATGGCTGGCAAATAAGCTGCATGAATTCGGCGCTGTGTTAAACAAGGGAGAAGTAATTTTATCAGGCGCTATAACCGCTGCCCCGGAGGCACAGGTAGGTGACAGCTTTGAGTGTGCTTTCAGCAGTCTAGGCAGCGTAAATGTAAATTTCATATAAATGTCTTACAGGGCAGGAGAATATTATGGATATAGCATTGGTTTATGGTACTGAGCGCAAAGGAAGTACGTATAACATCGCACAATTGTTTTTAAACAAGCTGAAAGATGAAAAATCAGAAGTGACGGAAATTTTTCTTCCAAGGGATATGCCGCATTTTTGCAAAGGATGCAGTCTGTGTTTCATGAAGGGAGAGGAATATTGCCCTGATTATGAGCAGGTGAATAAAATCAGTATAGCACTTGAAAAAGCTGATTTGCTGATTTTCGCAAGCCCTGTATATGTATACCATACTACAGGACAGATGAAAACATTGCTCGACCACTTCGGGTACCAATGGATGGTCCACCGCCCAAATAAAACAATGTTTGGAAAAATGGCACTCGTAATTTCTACAGCTGCAGGAGCAGGAATGAAATCGACTAATAAGGATATAGCGGACAGCCTTACATTCTGGGGAGTTGCGAGAATATTCAAATATGGCAAGGGCGTTGCAGCAATTGACTGGAGCGGAGTGAGCCATAAGAAAAAAGCTGCTATCTACAAGGATGTAGATAAAATATCCGCAAGAATAATGAGAAGATCCAAGAATGTGACGCCAAGTATAAAAACAAAAGCATTGTTTTATGCAATGCGTATGGCCCAGAAAAGAGGCGGCTTCAATAAACCGGATGTAGAATACTGGAAAGAGCAGGGATGGCTTGGGAACTCACGTCCGTGGAAACAAAATACATACACCGTAAAGGGGAAGAAGAATGAAATATAATCCCGGGGAATATAAGTACCCGTCAAGAAGAAGTACAGTATACGGCCATAAAGGAATGGTTGCAACGTCAAATCCTCTTGCGGCGCAGGCAGGACTGGAAATATTAAAAGCCGGCGGAAATGCCATAGATGCCGCTATAGCAACGGCAGCATGTCTGACAGTGGTTGAACCTACATCCAACGGTCTTGGAAGCGATGCATTTGCATTGGTGTGGGTCGATAATAAGCTTCACGGACTGAATGCAAGCGGCTATTCGCCCTACAGCATTTCCATAGACAAGCTTAAGGAAAGAGGCTTAAAGGAAATACCAAAGTATGGTGTGATACCTGTGATGGTGCCAGGTGCCCCTGCAGGTTGGTGTGAACTATCAAAAAAATTCGGCAAACTGCCTTTAGAGGAAGTTCTGAGGCCTTCAATCAACTATGCAAGAAACGGATTTACCGTATCTGTCAATGTTAAGCAGAACTGGGATGCGGCGTACCACATCTATAATAAGGAACAAGGGGAAGAATTCAGGCACTGGTTTGATACATTCACAAAAGACGGAAGGACACCGGAATTTGGTGAGTTGTGGAAGCTTCCTTATCATGCTGATACTCTTGAAGCCATAGCAGGCACATGTGGAGAGGCATATTACAATGGTTATATTGCTGATAAAATAGATGAATTTTTCAAGAAATACAACGGCTATCTGTCCAAGGAGGATTTGTCCTCATACAGTCCCGAATGGGTTGAGCCAATTCATGTAAACTACAAAGGATATGATGTATGTGAGATACCTCCCAACGGACAGGGGCTTGTGGCATTAATGGCACTAAATATATTAAATGGCTTTGATTTCACATGCAAGGATACGGGTGAAACATACCATAAGCAGATTGAGGCTATGAAGCTTGCCTTTGCGGACGGCATAAAATACATAACAGACAGCAGGCAAATGAAGGTAGAGGTGGACAGGCTTCTATGCAGCGACTATGGCAGCAAAAGGAGAAAGTTGATAGAGAACGAGGCAATAGCTCCTGAGGCAGGTGACCCTTTCAGCGGCGGTACCGTTTATTTATGTACGGCAGACAGCGAAGGAAATATGGTATCCTATATTCAGAGCAACTACATGGGATTCGGCTCTGGAATTGTTATTCCTGAAACCGGAATAGCTCTCAGCAATAGGTTACATAACTTTAATTATGACGCCAATCATAACAATTGCCTCATGCCTCATAAAAAAACATACCACACTATAATACCGGGATTCCTCATGAAAGACGGGAAGGCTGTAGGTCCTTTCGGAGTAATGGANNATGGGAGCGTTTATGCAACCTCAAGGGCATGTGCAGGTAATTACAAATCTCATAGACTTCCACATGAATCCTCAGGAGGCCCTGGACGCTCCGAGGTGGCAGTGGATAAAGGATAAAAGAATCGAAGTGGAGCCTGCAGTTCCGCTTCATATAATTAATGATTTGATTAAGCGCGGCCATGAAGTCGGCGTACAAACGGATACAGGCACCTTCGGAAGAGGACAGATGATACTGAGGACCGAAGAGGGCACACTCTGCGGCGGAACAGAACCGAGAACCGACGGGCATATAGCAGTGTGGTGAAATAGAAGGAGTATGTATGAAAAAGAAAAGAATTATTGGATGCTTTATTATTGCAGGAGTGTTGAGTTTTGCTTTTTTCAATACAAACAATAAAACAGGAATACCTGACAGAACAGGCTCATGGGCTCATATCAACCAGTCAGTTGAAAGAAGCGGTGATTGGAAAAAGGTTGTTGAAAACAGTCCATTTCAACTGGGAGAGAAAAGTGTGAGAGGAAGCTGGAATACTCCTGATGGCAATGGTAAGGAGGATTATTACGAAATAAAGTTCGGAACATATCCAAGCATTGACGGTTCAACAGTGGCGGTTCCCATGGCAGCGGAATTTGCACGTCAGCATCTGGGACTTTCTGATGAAGATGCCAATGATTTTGCCTGTTTTTCCACTACTCACTATGCTTATGAAAATTTAATAATGAAAAGATCGAACACCTTAGGTATGTTTAGGTCTTCATCTACGTTCTTAGATGAAAGCCATCCTGTGGATCTGATTATAGCCACGGAGCCCTCAGACGAGGAAATTGCGATGGCAGAACATAATAACGTTGAATTGACAATTGCTCCCGTATGCTATGAAGCCTTTGTTTTTATAACACACAAGGATAACACTGTTGAAAGTCTTACGGTTGAGCAAATACAGAAAATATATACAGGTGAAATTGCCAACTGGAAAGAAGTAGGCGGACAAGACAAAAAAATCAAGGCGTTCCAAAGGGAGAAAAATTCAGGAAGTCAGACCGCCATGGAGAATATGGTAATGAAGGGCATTCCTATGCTGCCTCCGGAGATGGTAAAGGTTGCCGAAGGAATGGGTATGCTTGTGGATGCAGTGGGTGAATATGAAAACAGTCAGTNNATTGACACACTTTATAAAAATGAAAATATAAAGGTACTTAAGATAGACGGAATAGCGCCTGAACCTGAAAATCTTAGAAATAAAAAGTACCCCTTCACTACAAACTATTACGGTGTAATCCGAAAAGAGGACGAACAGAAAATCGGAGGAAAGTTCCTAGAATGGATGCTGTCGCCTGCAGGGCAGAAGTGCATTGATCAGGCAGGATATATTCCTATGAATTAATTGAACCGGCAGATAGTTGCAGTTAAGGAGCGTATGAGAATCCTGCAACTCAGCATATGAAAATATCAATAAAAGCGGATGATTAAATTACATCCGTTCTTATTTTTATTAACTCCGGAACTTTTTATTTTATTTTACGTCAAATATTTATAGTAAGAGAAATTCTGAACGCAGCACATGTCAGAATATTATTTTAAATATATTAAAGAAGAGGAGAGTAAGTATGCCATCAGTTATTTTTTATGTACCGGTCTTTATTTTAGCAATAGTGGTAATCTTCTTGTTTTGGAGAAAAGTTCCGGCAGATAAGGCAATGGTTATAACAGGACTTAAAAAGAGAGTATTAGCCGGCAGAGGCGGCTTTATGGTGCCGTTTTTAGAAGCTTCCTGCGTAATATCATTAGAAAACATGTCAATGACTACAGATGTTAACGAAGCGCCGTCAAAGCAGGGAATTTTTGTAAACATCGTAGGTACGGCAGTAATCAAAGTAAGAAACGATACACAAAGCATTTTTGCCGCAGTTGAGCAGTTTTGCAGCGGAGGAGCCAAAAATTCTGTTCTGACCATAAAAAGTATTGTTGAACAAATTCTTGAGGGTAAGCTAAGAGGAATTATTTCAACTCTTACAGTAGAACAAATCAACGAAGACAGAGCCTCCTTTGAACAAAGAATAGAGGCAGATATCAGAGCTGAGCTGGAATCGATGGGGTTGATGCTGGTGTCCTACACAATACTGAAAATAAGCACTCAGGGCGGATACCTTGAAAACAGAGCAATACCTCAAATTGCACAGGCAAAATCTGATGCTGATATTGCGACAGCAGAAAGAAACAGAGATACGGAAATCAAGACTGCTGATGCGGTAAGGATAGGGCAAAAAGCTAAATTAGAGGCTGAAACAGCTATTGCAGAGTCCGAAAGAGATAAATCAATAAAGGTTGAAAGCTACAGAGCCCAACAAGACAGAGCTAAGGCAGATGCAGATATTGCATACAAGCTGAAGGCAATTGAAAATGAAAGGCAGATTGCGGAACAGCAGGCTGAGCTGGCAAGGAAAAATGCCATAGTTGTTGAAGAAAATTTGGTCGCAGAAGTAAAAAAACCGGCGGATGCAAAGAAATACGAAGCCGAGGTTAAAGCGGAAGCTGATAAGATTATTACAATAAAAATGGCTCAGGCAGAGGCAGAAGCAATTAAAATAAAGGCGGAAGCAGAAGCGGAAGCCATTATTGCAAAGGGTAGAGCAGAGGCAGAGTCCATAAAGGCGAAGGGTATAGCCGATGCGGAAGCCAAAGGCAAGTTAGCAGAAGCTATGGCCAAGTACGGAGAAGCCGCAATTGTAGAATTGATGGTTTCAAGAATGCCTGAAATAGTTAAAGAAGTTGCAAAGCCAATGGAGCAGGTTGACAAAATAACAATTATAGATAATCANNGTAAGGAAGAAGGCACCTCAAAAATAATACAGGCAGCTGATATATACAGTGAAGAGTCACCTAAGGAAGTACCTGAATCATTTGAATAAAAAATTTGGACATATACGGCAAAGACCGTATATGTCCGAATTTTTTATTATTGAGGATAGATCATTAAATGCATATTCCGATAAATAATTCTAATAATATAATTGCAACTAAAAAGAATATCGGAGAGGCGGCAATGGCAATAATGGATAATAAATATCAAGCAAATGAAAACAAAATAAAAGAGAAGCACATTACCCATGACATATACAGGAATGACAGCGAGCTAACTAATAGTAACAGTTACATGATTTATGAATTAAATAATACGTTTAATGATAAAAGCAAAGATGTTTTAAATAGAAATGAAAATATTAAGCTTAACAACAAAAATATATACAGCAAATCGGAAAATAAAAAGAATGAAGATAAATAAAATTGGGATTAACTTAAAATATCTGACTACACGTCCTTTATAATTCGAAATCTAATGTGTATTATATTAATATTTTTTGGAAACAACTAATGTATAATATATCAGGAGGAAACAATGAATACAAATTTGATGTATACACCGCAGGATATTAAAGGCCAGACGCAGCAGGAACCAGGCAAGGAAAGCGAAATGAGGCCCCAGCCCATATATGATGATTTTAATTGCAAGGGATATAACAGATTAAAAGGAAAGATTGCCATTATAACGGGAGGGGACAGTGGAATCGGCAGGGCAGTGGCTGTTGCATATGCCAAGGAAGGCTGCAATGTTGTNNTCTTGTCATAGTGTACAATATAGCCGATGATGATGCAAATGAAACTAAAAAGGCGGTCGAAGGCTACGGAGGTACAGCAGTACTGGTTAAAGGAAATTTACGAGATTCGAATTTCTGCAACGAGGTTGTTCCCAGAACAATCAAACAGTTTGGAGCATTGGACATTGTTGTAAATAATGCAGCAATACAGCATCCACAGGTTAATTTTGAAGATATAACTGATGAACAGCTGGACGATACCTTCAGAACAAATATTTATGCGATGTTTTATTTAACAAGGGCGGCTATGCCGTATCTGAAGGAAGGAAGCTCCATTATAAACACCAGCTCGGTAACCGCGTTTAAGGGAAGTAAGGATTTAGTTGATTATTCTGCAGCCAAGGGTGCGGTAACATCATTTACCAGATCACTTTCTCAGAATCTGGCAGATAAAAAAATTAGGGTAAATCAAGTTGCTCCGGGGCCCATATGGACACCATTGATTCCGTCAACATTTGATAAGCTCAAGGTAGGTGAATTCGGAAAGGATACACCTCTGAAACGTCCCGGTCAGCCTGTGGAACTTGCAGAAGCGTACGTTTATCTGGCAACAGATAACTCTTCTTATATGACAGGGCAGACGATCCATATAAACGGCGGAGAAATAGTAAACGGATAAATTCCCATGCCTGATAAGCAATAACATATAAATAGTGACCATGATTATGATATTTTATGTAATAATCATGGTTCGTTTTTTATATGTATGATATAATAGTTATATTATTTTGGTAAGGAAAGATATAAGAAGGAACCGGTAGAATGCATGAAAGAAAAATGGATTGCGGTGGTTGGCAGCCCGAGAAAGGGCAAGAATACTGACTTATTAACCGACTATATTATTAAAGCACTAAATGACAAAAATATTCAGGTGGACAAATTTATACTTGACAGTAGAAATATTTCAACATGTTCAGGGTGTGAATGCTGCATGGAAGATGGTAAATGTGTAATCAATGACGATGTAAGTAATATAATAGATGCTATGAAAGATGCAGACGGATTTATATTTGCCTCGCCATCTTACAATTATAATGTAACAGCGCAGATGAAAGCTTTCTTAGACAGGACTTTCTGCCTTTATGATTATAGTGAAGTGTGTACAAGCCGTCTTTCACAGGATAAAAATGCAATAGTCGTTGGAGTGTGCAGAGGCAGGGCGGAGGAGAGCATGGGTTATACCATTGAGTGTATGTGCGAATCCCTATTGGAGCT
>DOON01000261.1:11604-14565 GCA_003514865.1 Clostridiales bacterium | reverse complement strand
GTCGAAGATAATGGTGTTATTAAAGAGAATATAGAAAGGCTGTTAAACTCATCTGAAGAATTTAATTTGAATTTAAATTGTGAAATAGTTAAATAGTTGAGAATAAAAAAGAAAATTAGTAATGAGACAATATACATTCATTTATTAGCTTGCATAAAATAATATATAATTTATTTTAAGGGAGAGATAATAATTGAATCGTTATGAAGTTCGTAAATATTATAATAGATATAGGAAGCATGAGAAGAATGGCTTAGATTTTGTGTCTACAAATAGAGTACCTATCAGCAATGATGTGGGATATATAGAGATTAGTATTACTAAAGATTTGGGGCAGGAAATTGCTACTGATGCTGTATTGACTATCTACGTTAATCAGGATGGCGACCAGATTCCTGTAGTTACTTTATCACCTACAGAAAATCCTACCTTGATTGAATTGCCCATTGCACATCCGTTAGGTACATTGGTGGAAGGACCTGAATACTATTTTACACCATATAATTTGAGCATAGAGGATGAGGGGTACTATAGAATTATTACACAAAACATTCGCCTTTTCCCAAACGTAAAAGCCGCATTTTTTTATAATTTAAATAGAATAGTAACAGGACAGCCAGGTCACGAAGAAATTATAATAATTCCGCCTCATCCAAGGGATATATTAATAAAATAAATGTACTTAATATACTAATTGAGATGAAAAAATGAATGTAAAGCATTTGGACAGGCTTAAAATGATTCTGATATATTAAATAAATTAATTTAAAGCAAAATAATGAAATGCTAAATTGAAAGGACTGCAATGTATAAATCGACGTTTAAAACAATAGAAGAATTTATGTTAAAAGAAATGAAGGATTCGGCTCATGATTATCTGCATATATACAGAGTAACTAATCAGGCGCTGGAGATAGCACTAGAATATCCGGAGGCAAACAATGAGATTGTGTTGGCAAGTTCATTGCTGCATGATATAGGCAGAGAAGCTCAATACAGAAATCCGGAAGCGTGTCATGCAAAAATCGGCGGAGAAATGGCCTATGACTTTCTAATAAGTATAGGATGGAGCAGTGAAGATGCTTTGCATGTAAAAGAATGCATTCAGACTCATCGATACAGAGTTGAAAACCCTCCCAAAACAATTGAGGCTAAAATATTGTTTGATTCAGATAAGCTGGACAGCACCGGGGCCATAGGTATTGCGAGAACTCTGAATTATGGAGGAATAATGAATGAACCTCTGTATACGGTAGATGAAAATATGATTGTTCATGAAGGATTTGGCGAAGCGCCTGAATCGTTTATTAAAGAATACAATTTTAAGCTTATTAAGCTGTATGACAGCTTCTATACTGAAAAAGCAAAAAATATCGCCGAAAAAAGAAAAAGTATCTCCATGCAATTTTATGATTCATTGATGAGCGAAATTAATATAGGTGATATGCGGAGATTTTTAGATTAATTGATAATTAAAAATGCTTGTAACAAATATTTATAGACTTTTGTTGCTTAGAACACAAATTGAATTTACTTGGAAATAGTGGAGATTTGACAAAAATCTCCACTGAGAGACACCTAAATTATGTCGCAAAATAGATATTTTGCGACATAATTCATTTAAAATCAACGAGGTAGGCTTCGAAACGTTTAAATTTCAACGAAATTAGATAATTAGACTTTTGACGATAAAATCATTTCTATACGTATTAAAATTAATACAATAAAACTTTTTACAATTCAAAAAACTAATAATATATTTCATAAAATTTCCGCTAAGCTCTTCTTCTAAACTATCAAAAAATATGAGGCTTTAAAATGCGTTTTAACGAAAGTTATTTTATTTGTCGACATATTGTACCTTTTGTTTTTTTATATCCTGTCTGTTTGGGTGTCTTTATAATCAATAAACGGCTGGTACATCATTATGGCGTTATTTTCAGTTATGAATTCATCCGCGATGATATCACCGTTCAATGAATATATTTTTCTTCGCAGCTCGTTGTGTCTTATATATCCACCCCAATACTGCATTTCCATTTTATGATTAATTTCATAAATTTCATATTTTGTATGCATGGGCATATCTGAATACCAGCTGCCTGACAGATATTTGTCCGAGACGTTTAATATAAGCTGAAAAACATGTTCGGTATCATTTCTGATCATCAAATCTCTGTAGTTGTAAACACATGTTGCGCCGCTTCCGAAGGGCTGTGTCCTGCCTGAATCAGGAAAAACAGTGTAGCTGTGCCTGTGTCTTTCTACAACTGTCAACGGTGTGTGAAGAGTCATCCAGTATATCAAATTTGACAGCTGGCACAATCCTCCTCCAACTCCTCTTTGTACAGTTCCACAAAACAAAACTATCCCGTCTTTATATCCCTTTTTATAGGTGGGTCTTCCTATAAGCCTCCAGTATGAAAATGTTTCACCGGGATTTATTACTATCTTATTGAGTATTTGTACCGCTAACTTCAGGTTATCAATTTTATTGTATTGGAGTGCTATATCTGCATCATGTAAATTTCTGATTAAAGGAGTTTCATGACTGAAGCATTCATGATTTAGCTTATTGCTCCGGTTTTTGGCGAATCTAACTCCGCCAAAGGNNGCTTTGTTCTTTTTACAGGTTTCATTGAATCCATAGATAACCTCCGGTTTATATAGCAATAGTTTAATACCATACAGTAATTAATTCAAGCTTATAAAATAAAATGATAAATAAAACTGCTTGTCTTTTCTTTTGTAATTATATATAATTTAATAAAGATTTTGCGACATTATGAAGGAGAAAATTATGTACATAAATTATAGTGACTTGTGCCCTGCTCCAATGAGTGATTTTTTGGAATATATGCTTTCTATTAAAGGCAGATCACCTAAGACTGTTAGTGAGTATTACCTTGACCTTAGAACATTTTATAGATTTTTAGTTATCAGATTTAGGATGAGTTCACA
>DOON01000261.1:0-11570 GCA_003514865.1 Clostridiales bacterium | reverse complement strand
AGATTCCCGTTGCCTTGACCCTGGATGAATCCAAGGGAATGCTTAATTCCATAAGCGGTTCCAATGAAAAACGCGACTATGCCATAATAACACTATTTTTAAACTGCGGTCTTCGTTTGTCAGAGCTCATAGGTATAGACATTGATAAAATTAAAGGTGATACGTTGACTGTTATCGGCAAAGGAAATAAGGAACGAACAATTTATTTGAATGATGTATGTGTAGAAGCAATTGAAAATTACTTGGCGGTAAGGCCGGAAGCAAATCCGGAGCATGAAAAGGCGCTTTTTATAAGCAATAGAAAAACAAGATTTACGCAGCGCGGTGTTCAGCACATGGTGGACAAGTACTTAAACGAAGCAGGTCTTGCAGGTAAAAACTATTCTCCACACAAACTGAGGCATACTGCGGCAACACTTATGTACCAGTATGGGCATGTTGATATTCGTGCTCTTCAGGAGCTCCTAGGACACGAGAGCGTATCTACAACCCAAATTTATACCCACATTGATAAGGAGCAGCTTCGTGATGCTGTTAAGAATAACCCTCTAAATGAGTAATACATAATCTAAAAAGCGCCTTGTAAGACGAATTCTTTCAAGGTTCTTTTTGAATCTGCAATAATATAGAAGCCACTTCCCTGCTTCCTAACTATGGAATTAATCCAAGGGTATTTTAATAACATCTCCGGGATATATCAAAGAATTATGTATTTTGTTTGTCTTTGTTATCTCGTATATAACTTCTCTTATTTCTTTATGGCCTGCATAGGAGGAAGCAATTGACCAAAGGGTGTCCCCTTTTTCAACCTTTATATAATCAAACTGAGGTATATCTTTTGAATATGCCTTTAAAGTTGCCATTGAAGCAAAAACAAGAATACTTACAAAAAATATTGTTATAAACATAAAACGTTTGAATCTTTTTATATCAGCTATCCTGTATCGGTTTAATATTATCATAGCTCACCTCGAACATATTTTCTGTTTTTATTCTAGCAGAACAAAAGTTCGATGTCAATATATTTTTTAATTCCTNNTGAATTTCCTCAAACAAATGTTTGATTTATTCCTCGTACTATGTTAAAATATAGAAAAACAAAAGAGGTGAACCTATGAATTTTGAAGGCTTAAGCGATAAGCAAATTAAAATACTGCAATATATAAAGGATGAGCTGACATTGAGGGGCTATCCTCCATCCATCCGTGAAATCTGTAAAGCTGTAGGTTTAAGCTCTACTTCATCCGTCCATGCTCATATGAACACATTGGAGGAAAAAGGCTATATTAAGAAAGGAAGCAATAAAAGAAGAGCTCTTGAATTAATTGATGCAGATGATATATGCTGCAATATGCCTAAAAAGGAAATAGTAAATGTTCCTATTATAGGAACTGTAACAGCGGGACAGCCTATACTGGCAGTTGAAAATGTGGACGATACTCTTCCTATTTCTATTGATTTTGTTGGAAATAAGGAATCATACGTATTGAAGGTTAAGGGTGAAAGCATGATTGATGCGGGAATTTTAGATGGCGATTACGTAGTAGTTAACCATCAGAATACCGCTAAAAACGGAGATATCGTGGTTGCACTTATTGGCGATGAAGCAACAGTAAAAACTTTTTACAAGGAAAAGGATCATATAAGGCTTCAGCCTCAAAACAGTTTAATGGATCNNATCCGATTTTAATAAAAGACCCTTCCATTCTTGGAGTTGTAAAGGCCGTAGTCAGAAGATATTAACAGTGCCGAATCAGGAAATTATACATAGTAGATATGTCATTTGACATATCTTTTGTTTTTTGCACAAAACAAACTTATTAATTTTGTTTTTTATCTAATGATATATTTCCTATAAACTGCTATAATTAAATGACTAAATTTGTAGGAAGGATGATAAAATGGAAGTAAAAAAGAACATTAAAGGTGAACTGATGCTGATACTTACTGCGGTAATCTGGGGTACATCTTTTGTATCTCAGAAGCTGGGCATGAATTATGTTGAGCCTTTTACGTTCGGAGCATCAAGATTTTTGTTGGGAGCTCTCGTTTTAATACCTGTTATTTTAATTTTTGACAGAAGCAATAATAAAAACAACGCAAAAGCAAATGATGATGCATACAGTCGCAAGGATTTAATTACCGGTGGTATTTTGTGCGGATCGGCACTTTTTTTAGGGGCTTCTTTTCAGCAAATTGGAATAGTATATACCACAGCAGGAAAAGCAGGTTTTATTACAGCATTGTACATTGTGCTGGTTCCGCTTTTCGGTCTTTTTATGAAAAAGAAAATAAGCAGGCTCGTCTGGTTTGGGGTGGCTCTTGCCACAGGAGGTCTGTACCTTCTGTGCATTAAGGAAGGGTTCACAATACAGGTTGGAGATGCAATTGTAATGGCGGGAACAATATTTTTCGGTTTGTAGATATTAATAGTGGATGCATATAACGACAAAACTCAAGGACTTAAATTATCATGTGCGCAGTTTATAACAGCAGGAATTTTATCCGCAGTGGCTGCCATTATTTTTGAAAATCCAAGCCTGACAACAATAATCGAATGTGCAGGACCGATACTATACACCGCCATAATGGTTGTGGGTGTTGCCTATACACTGCAGATTATAGGTCAAAAGACTACAGACCCCAATATTGCGGCTATAATATTGAGCATGGAATCATTGTTTGCGGTAATCAGCGGAGCTATTTTCTTAAAAGAAACTATGACAATAAAAGAAATAGCCGGATGCGTCCTTATGTTTGCCGCAGTAGTTATGACTCAGGTAAAGAGCGGTGAAAAAATTGAATAAATCCATTATAGGTTATTGATAATATTATATAATTTTATTGAAATTGACAATTGTTCATAAAAGCTGCCCTCATGATTTTCCATGTGAAGCAGCTCTTTTATTTTGTTTATTCTGTATCTAACCGTGTTTTTATGTAAAAACAATGCCTCGGAAGTCTCTACTATCTTTCCGTCGTTTTCAACATATTTAATAGCAGTATCAAATAATTGCGTATTATACTTTTCATCATAGCTTTTAATGGGCTGTATTATTTTGTTATAAAATTTATTAATCCACAAATCATTTATATATGGGAACAAAATCATATATATTCCTATATCGTTAAATTCATTAAACGAGCGGCCTGACGCCTCTCCTGTTTTTTCGGCATAAATGCTTTCATTTATGGCATCATTCAACTCACCGAGATTATAATGCAAATCACTTACACCTATGTAATACTCTTCTCTATTTATATTGAGACTATTCAGCGCATAATTCAATATGCTGTGTTGACTGCTTATTTTTTCATCGGTGTAAATCAATAAAATTCCGCCTCTGTACCTTAGTGCTGTACTGTAAAGGCTTAATTGCTTGTTTTTTCTCAGATTTTTTACCGAAGATAAAAGGCTTAAATTATCTGAATGTGTTTTTTTCTTGCAGTATAAAGCAAACAGCTGGTCTTTGAAGCTACCGTTTATTTCAATTGCCATCTCTTTCACTGAGGTTTTATTGAGGCTTTGCTTTATAAGAATATCAATCTTTCCTTCAAGCAGATCAAAATTGTCAGAAGTCTTAATCTTCTCCATTACTTCGGTTATAATGTCTTCAAAGTAAGTGCCGGTGTCAAATATGAAAATAGGAAAAGATTTAAGATTGGCATATTCCACCACTTCGGACGGAAGCTCGTCATAATATATATTTTTCACAGCCAGTCCGCATGCTCCATCATCAGCGAGATTTTTAACCGCTTCAAGTATAAATTCGGAGTTGTCTTTTGCAAATAACAAGCTTGACAATACAAATTCACCCTTGATAAATTGTCCCTTCATATCAGAAAAGAATTCCCAATCAAGTATTCCGACCTTTTCAATAAGGTTGTTAAGCCCGTCAAAGCCGGAGATTAATTTGAAGTTTTTAAATGTATTTAGCCTTGTAGCTTCCAATATTGTTATTGCCATGAATACTCCTAAATGCGTATATGATTATAATACTATCTTATTTTTTATTTCTTCAAATTCAGTCATCTTTTCCAGTGCAAGCATAACTCCAAGCTTGGCGTGATCATAGAACAAACCGCCTTGAATGTATGCAATATATGGTGGACGCATAGGAGCATCAGCACTCAATTCTATTGAAGAACCTGAAACAAATGCGCCTGAAGCCATTATTACCTGATTTGAATAGCCCGGCATTTCCCATGGAACGGGAGACACATGAGCGTCAACCGGAGAGGCAGCCTGAATTGCTTCACATATTTTAACTACCATGTCCTTGTTGTTAAATTTTATTGCCTGTATTATATCGCTTCTGTCCTCATCTAAAGAAGGGGTTATTTCAAAGCCCAGTGAATTGAACACTCCTCCGAACAGCAGTGCACCTTTCAGAGCTTCAGATACAATATGGGGCGCAAAAAATAATCCCTGAAGAGTATTTCTTGTTGAGCCGTATGTAAGGCCTATTTCCTTCCCTACTCCGGGCGCTGTAAGCCTGTTTGCCATTCTGTCTATAATTGATTTTTTACCTGCTACGTATCCTCCGGACAATGCAATGCCGCCTCCGGGATTCTTTATCAGCGATCCTACAACAACATCTGCGCCAACATCTGATGGCTCTATTGCATCAGTAAATTCACCGTAGCAGTTATCCACCATTATATAAATATCGGGATAAACTTCCCTTATTTTTTCTATGGCATTTTTTATTTTTGAAAGTGTAAGAGCAGGTCTGAAACTATATCCGGTGGAGCGCTGAATCATGAGGAGCTTTGTCTTCATTGTAACTGCTTTTATTGCATCTTCCCAGTCTATATCGTTGTTGTACAGCGGGACTTCCTTATATACAATGCCCATTTCCTTAAGGTTGCAGGGTTCATTGCCTTCCTCTCCCAATACGGTGAGCATGGTGTCATAAGGACGACCGGATATTGCAATTACCTCATCCCCATGCTTTAAAATTCCTGAAAGTGTCAAGTACAGCGCATGTGTTCCGGAAGCTATGGACGGTCTCACCAAGGCATCCTCAGTATGAAAAATAGATGCAAATATCTTTTCAACCTTTTCTCTTCCCGGGTCGTCATAGCCGTATCCTGTGTTCCAGTAAAAATTCGTGTAATCAAGCCTATGCTCCTGCATAGCGCTTATTACTTTGTACTGGTTATATTCTCTTGTTTCCTCGACTTTACTAAAGTATTCTGACTTTAATTCGCTTTCAATTTGTGTTACATAGTTATAAACAGCTGCGCTTATGCCAAACTGTTTACATAATATATTTTCTGTTAACATTTACTACTCCTCTGTTGTATCATTGCTGAATAATTTTAATTGTTTAAATGGCAGTATTGATGTTATTGCATGTTTGTAGACTAATTGCTGGCCTTTATCTGTTTCGATGAATAAAACATAGTTGTCAAAGCCCATGACTGTTCCAGTCAGTTTGTNNGTATTGCGTTTCAAGGTGTTTACGGCATCTTCAAGAGTTATGCTTCCCTCGAGGTAATCAACTATCTCTTTGTATCCTATGGCTTGCATGGATACTAGCTCCTTGGAGTACCCCATGCTGAGGAGTTTTCTGACTTCATCAGGTAGCCCGCATGAAATCATATTATCCACCCTCATGTTAATTCTTTCATACAAAATTTTTCTGTCCATGCTGAGGCCTACCAGTATGCACTCATACTTATTGCTTGGTTTTCTTATATCTGTATTGAGCTCAGAAAACCTGGTTCCTGTTATATCGTAGACTTCCAATGCACGTATGACTCTTTTTACATTATTTTTATGTATTTTTTCGGCAGAGGCCGGGTCGATTTTTTGAAGCTTCTCATAAAGGGCATCTTCACCGTGCTCATTGTAATAGTACATGTAGTAGTCCCTGATTTTTTCATCAGATTTTGCGTTACCGAAATCCAAATCATATATGAGAGAATTTACATAAAGACCGCTGCCGCCGACTATTATGGGAATTTTGCCATTTGTAAGCAAGGAATCAATTATTTTCTCTGAGTCTGCTTTAAAATCTGAAACAGAATAATTTTCATCCGGTTCAACAATGTCTATCATATGATGCTTTATATCTTGCATTTCATCGCTTGTGATTTTAGCAGTACCTATATCCATTCCCTTGTATATCTGCGCTGAGTCCGCGGATATTACTTCTGTTCCCAGCTTTTTTGCCAGCTCCACGGAAACATAGGTTTTTCCCACGGCCGTAGGGCCTACAATAACTATTATTTTATCAGTCATTTATTACAAATCCTTTATTAGTTAATTTTGTATTCTTTCGAACATTTTTTCAATTTCATATTTTGTCATCTTTATTATAACCGGTCTGCNNCAAGGTTAAAGCCTAAATTTTCATATATTTCCCCATTGCTCATCACTGCCTGGTAATCCTCATATGACAGATTCACCACTTCGGGAATCAAAAGCTCTTGTATGATAATTTCCTTAGAATTGTATTGATTCAGAAACTTTTCATAATTTATTCTTTCGTGGGCAGCGTGTTGGTCTATCATGTACATTTCGCTTTTTTCTATATTTTCGCATATTATATATGTATCCATTACAATTCCGGTGACTGAAAGCTCAGGAAGCTTACTCTCATCCTCCGCACTTTCAGTGAAGCTCTGCTGTACAGGTTCATATGGTTCCTGTGATGACAATTCAGTTACCGGCACTGTATCATCGCCTTCAGCAGTGTTTTTGTATTCATATATTATTGCTTTTTCTTCCGCTATGGACTGTTCGAGGGCTTCTTCAAATATATTTTCAGAATACTCCGTCTTTATTTCAGTTAATTTTATATTGCTGTATTCATCATGTGCAGGATTTTCAAATATGCTGCCTTCATTATGAACGGATTCATATTTTTTAAAGCTTTCAAAAATAGAATTACCTTTATTTTTGCTTACTCTATTATCCTTTACTACGTCCTCGCCTTTTACTTCCTTGATTATGCTGACTGAATGAAGTGCGGAAAATACCGCTCTTTTTATTTCATTTAATATTAGCTCCTCATTCTGGAAACGCACTTCTGTTTTAGCAGGATGAACATTTACGTCTACCAGCGAGGGATCAATTTCTATTTTCAAAAAGCATGCGGGATATTTCCCTTTGGGAAGCATGGTATTGTATGCTGCTTCAATATAGTAGCTCATTCTTTTATGCTTTATATAGCGCTGATTTACAAACACTATCTGCTGTTTCCTGTTGCCCCTGTAATAATTCAAATTAGTCGTAAAACCAGTAATCTTAACCACATCACTTTCATAATTCACCTTTAAAAGAGAGTTGTATAAATCCCTTTCATACAGGCTTGAAATAGTGTTCAGCAGATTATCTGTCTTTGGTGTTCGGAAGGCTGTATTTCCGTTGTTTATATATTTGAATGATATATTTTCCTTGCTCAGTGCAAGAGAAACCACTACTTCATTGATATTTCCGCTTTCTGACGCATCGCTTTTAAGAAATTTCTTTCTTGCGGGAACATTGAAGAAAAGCTCAGCAACCGTAATTGTTGTTCCCACAGGGCAGCCTATGTCTTCTTTGGACACAACCTTTCCGCCTTCAATAGTTATTTTTGTTCCCGTAAGATCAGCGGCGGTCCTTGTTATCATATCCACATGAGCAACGGCGGCGATGCTTGCCAGAGCTTCACCCCTGAATCCAAGAGTGTATAAAGAATTCAGATCATCGGAAGATTCAATCTTGCTGGTACAGTGCCTTTGGAATGCATCTTCCACCTGATTTTTTTCAATACCTCTGCCGTTGTCTGTTATGCGAATTAAGTCCTTGCCTCCGCCCTTTATTTCAACGATTATTTCATCGGCTCCTGCATCTATGGAGTTTTCGACCAATTCCTTCACTATTGATTTGGGATTTTCAATTACTTCGCCGGCAGCTATTTTATTTATGGTTTCATTATCTAACAAATGTATTTTTGCCATGCTATACCTTCTTAAATATGTCTTGCTCTGTCTATTAATTCATTCAGCAGCGTAAACGCCTTTACAGGTGTTATATTGTCAATATCAATATTTTTCACTGTTTCTGTAAGCTCCATGTATCCATTTTTTCTGCTTTCCTCCGCAGGGTCTGACTGAAACATTGACACCTGGAAGTTGTCGGTGACTCTGTCTTTTTTTCTTTTTGCAAAAGGCCTGTTTATGTCACTGTCGTCAAGCTGCTTCAGTATTTCTTTTGCTCTCACCACAACTTCCTCGGGAAGTCCTGCAAGGTTGGCAACCTGAATACCGTAGCTTCTATCAACACTTCCTTCGTCAATTTTTCTTAGGAAGATTATTTTGTCACTGTCTTCTTTAACTAATATTTTGTAGTTCTTTACACTCTTAATCTTGCTTTCAAGCTCTGACAGCTCGTGATAGTGAGTTGCAAACAACGTCTTTGCCTTTATTTTCTTTGTTATGTATTCAACAACGCTCCACGCTATGCTCAATCCGTCATATGTGCTTGTTCCTCTGCCGATTTCATCTAAAATAAGCAGGCTATTTTCCGTAGCGTTGTTCAGTATATTTGATACCTCGCTCATTTCCACCATGAAGGTACTTTGTCCCTGAGACAGGTCATCTGAAGCTCCCACACGGGTGAATATCTTGTCTAAGACGCATATTTCGGCGCTCTTTGCAGGAATGAAGCTTCCTATGTGAGCAAGCAGGGCAATAAGCGCCACCTGCCTCATATAGGTTGATTTACCGGCCATGTTAGGGCCTGTAATTATTGACATACGGTATTCCTTGTTATCAATAAATGTATCGTTGGGAACAAACATGTCGCTCCTCATTATCTTTTCAATTACAGGATGCCGTCCATCGGTAATTTCTATGAAGCCCTGAGTATTCATTTCAGGTCTCACATAATTGTTTTTCACTGCCGCAACCGACAGCGAATTCAAAGTGTCTATAACAGCAATGCTGTTGGCACTTTCCTGTATTCTCACAACCTGCTCCTTGATATACTGCCTAAGCTGCATAAATAATTCGTATTCCAGCTTCATAAGCTGCTCGTCGGCATTCAGGATTTTTGCTTCCATTTCCTTCAATTCCGGCGTTACATATCTTTCACAGTTGGCAAGTGTCTGCTTGCGTATGTAGCTGTCCGGTACCATGCTCAAATAGGATTTTGTAACCTCAAGATAGTACCCGAATACCTTTGTGTATCCTATTTTTAAGTTCTTGATAGCTGTTGCTTCCCTTTCCTTACTTTGAAGCTCTGAAATCCAGCTTTTGCCGTGTATTGTAACTTCCCTTATTTCGTCAAGCTCTTCATTGAAGCCTGCTTTAATTATCCCTCCTTCTTTCACGGAAAAAGGAGGCTCGTCCACAATTGCCCCATCAATGAGATTGTAAATATCATCCAGGGTGTCAAAGCGCTCGTAAATATCAGCAAATACTTTCGATGAAAGGTTCGATATTTCAGACTTCAGGTCAGGCAAGTTTGACACTGACTGCTTAAGTGCATTCATATCTCTGCCGTTGCAGTTTCCGAATACTATTCTGCTTATAAGGCGCTCTATGTCATATACTGTTTTTAGATATTCTCTTATGTTATTGGAAATCATTACATTGTTGTAGAGCTCCTCAACAGCGTCCAGCCTGCCATTTATTGAATTTATGTTTTTAAGGGGCTCTTCAATCCATTTTTTAAGCTGTCTTCCGCCCATTGCAGTGTTTGTANNTTTATATCAAAATCACTTAAGCTTATGCTTTCGGTAACATACAGCCCACCGGTAGAAATGTCGGCGTAGCACATTCCGAAACCCTTGTCTATATATGTACAGCACAGATAATTGTTGCTTTTTTCATCCAGCATGTTCTGGTCTATTATTGTGCCGGGAGTTATAACTCTTATAACATCCCGCTTTACTATTCCCTTTGCTTCGGATGCATCCTCAAGCTGCTCGCATATGGCAACCTTGTAGCCATTTTCTATGAGCTTTGGAATGTAGCTGTCCACCGCATGGTGCGGAACACCGCACATGGGTGCTCTTTCCTCCTGCCCGCATTCACGGCCGGTAAGAGCAATTTCCAAAACCTTAGAAGCAGTTATTGCATCATCGAAGAACATTTCATAAAAGTCTCCGAGCCTGTACATCAATATGCAGTCCTCATATTGAACTTTAATGCTCATGTATTGCTCCATCATAGGAGTATACTTTGCCATTNNATAGCACAAGGTGAACTCAGAGATGAACATAACAATTCACCCATGGTTCACCAATGGTATTCTTATTGTACGATGTTTCCTTCCATGTGGAATGTTTTAACATCTGTTATTTTCACATTTACTATTTCACCGATTAAATCCTCGCTGCCCTTGAAATGAACCAGTCTGAAATGCTCAGTCCTACCTGTGAGATAATTGTCGCTAGTCTTGCTTATTGATTCCACAAGCACCGGATATACCTTGTTGATGCACTGGGTGTTTCTTTCCAATACTATAGGATACAGCACATCAAGAAGCCTGTTGAAACGGTCATGCTTAACATCATCAGGTACCTGGTCCTCCATTTCTGCTGCCTTTGTACCTTCTCTTACAGAATATAGGAATGTAAAGGCCGAATCATACTGAACATTTTTTACAACATCCACAGTTTCTAAAAAGTCATCTTCTGTTTCGCCGGGGAATCCAACTATAATATCTGTTGTAATTGCAACATCAGGTATTTCTTTTTTCAATTTTTCAACAAGGTTCAAATAATGTTCTTTCGTATATCTTCGGTTCATTCTGTTTAAAACATCGTTGCTTCCCGCCTGCACAGGAAGATGTACGTGGTTGCATACTTTGTTGCATTCTTTTATTGCTGTAATTAAATCATCCGTCAGATCCTTAGGATGAGAGGTCATGAACCGAATTCTTTCGATTCCGTCTATTTTATTTAACTCATACAGCAACTGCGCAAAGGTAAATTTTTCCTCAAGATTGCTGCCGTATGAATTAACGTTCTGGCCTAAAAGTGTCAGTTCCTTGCAACCGTCAGCTGCAAGAGCCTTAACCTCGTTGATGATTTCTTCCGGCAGCCTGCTTTTTTCTCGTCCTCTTACATAGGGAACAACACAATAGGTGCAGAAATTATTGCATCCGTAGGTTATGTTGACTAGTGCTTTATATTTAAACTTTCTAGCCTTAGGCATATTTTCATAAATCAATTCGGTGTTGTCTATAATGTCTACGCTTTTCTTTTTGTTGACTTCCACATCGTATATGAGCCCCGGAAGCTCCTGGATGGTATTTGTACCAAAAATTATATCAACAAATCTAAATTTCTTAAGCAGATTTTGTCTCGTTTCCTCTTTTTGCATCATGCAGCCGCAGACTGAAACTATCATATCTGGTCTGCTTCTCTTAAGTCCCTTTACTTCGCCCAATTTTCCGTAAACCTTCAGCTCTGCGTTTTCACGGATGAGGCATGTATTGAAGATTACCAGGTCTGCGTTACTTTCGTCATCAGTCTCTTCATAGCCAATTGAGGTAAGCATACCCGCTATTTTCTCTGAATCATGCTCATTCATCTGGCAGCCGTAGGTCAGTATATTGTATGTTTTTC
>DOON01000169.1:12769-19108 GCA_003514865.1 Clostridiales bacterium | reverse complement strand
CGGCGGAGCTGGAATACCTTTCTTTGATGCTCTTTATGATGAGCTTGATTAATTCAAGGTATACAGGCCAGCACATGAGCAAAATGGAGTACATGCCGCAGACGGTTTTGCAAGAAGCACCGGAAAATTAGGAGTATTTATTGCAACATCAGGACCAGGCGCAACAAATACAATTACGGGAATTGCAAATGCGTATATGGATTCTGTACCGCTTCTTGTAATATCCGGTCAGGTTGCAAACACACTTATAGGAAAAGATTCGTTTCAGGAGGTTGACATAACGGGCATGACATTGTCTGTTACAAAGCACAGCTACCTCGTCCGCAGGACTGAGGAGCTGGAGGATGTAATAAGAGAAGCTGTGTATGTTGCCATGAAAGGAAGACCGGGGCCGGTACTCGTGGATATTCCCAAGGACGTATTCGTAAAACATTATGAATATAAAGGAGCAAGCGTTGGAAAAGAAGACATGATGCCTTCGGTTTCAGAGGATGCCCTAGAATTGGCGGCTGCACTTATTAACAGTGCCGAAAGACCTGTTATATATGCAGGAGGAGGCGTCAGGATATCGAAGAATGACGAGCTTCTTCTCAAATTTGCGGAGAAATCCGATATTCCCGTATGCAACAGCTTCATGGGTCTTGGAACCATACCGAGAAGCCACAGGCTTTCATTAGGCTTTGTGGGAATGCACGGCTCTATGGAAACAAATATGGCTGTTACAAACTGCGATTTGCTCATAGCAACAGGAGCAAGATTTAGTGATAGGGTAATAGGCAGTCCGGATAAATTTGCGCCCGGTGCCAAAATAATTCATATAGATGTGGATTTCACAGAGGTTGATAAAAACACCTATGAAAGTTTTCCTCTCATAGGCGAGATGGAGGTTACACTTAAAAAACTTCTGGATAAGACAGAGAAAAAGGACAGAAGTGTCTGGCTGGATGAAATTATGTTTAGGCAGCAAAAAAACAATATTGAAGGACAGTTTGTACCTGAAAATATACTTAAGGAAATCAATAAGTACTACGACAAAGACACAGTTGTTGCAACAGATGTGGGACAACATCAGATGTGGACCGGACAGTACTGGAATTTTAATAAATCCAATGAATTTATAACTTCAGGCGGTTTAGGAACCATGGGATTCGGCATTGGAGCCGCCATAGGTGCCAAGGTTGGAAATCCTGATAAAAAAACAGTGTTAATCACCGGTGACGGAAGCTTCAGAATGAATTGCGAGGAGCTTGTTACAATCTCAAAATATAAGCTACCTGTAAAGATAGTTCTATTCAACAACAATGCATTGGGCATGGTGAGACAATGGCAAAGAATGTTTAGCAATGCACGATACTCTGAAACGGATAATCCCGATGACGTTGATTATCAGAAGCTCGCCGGGGCATACGGCATAAAGGGCTTTAAGGCTGAAACCATGGAAGAGCTTCAGGAGGNNCTTACAATTCCCCACATCAATGAAAAATCAAGACATATATATGAATGGAGATTAAGCGGCAGATTGCTGTAATCCCACATTTTATGGTGAAACACCCTGTCTAAAATTATTCCTGTTGAATATTCAAGCAGTGTCACCACAAGAATACATGCTGCCGTGGCAGTCAAAAGAGCCGCAAGGCGGTTGTCAATGTTTATTTCAATTAAATTAAATACCTGTACGATGATAACACCGCTTATTCCGTAAAGGGGACAGAAGAAATTTGTTAAAAAACCGCGGCTGATTACAACTTCCATTTCGGTAATTGTTCTGAACACAGTTTCAAGCAAAAATCCTAAAAATCCATATATCAGGAAAAACATTACTATGTTGGTTATATTATATTGCATGATATCTCTCCTTATGTTAATGAGTATATTTTTTGAATTAGCCGGAGAAATATCCTTTGTATATTATGCCAATATGTTCATAAGAAAGCAAAAGCCCGAATTAATGTCAGAGCATGTGCTTTTTAAGGTATTTTAAAGATGAAAGATTGATGCTTTTAGTTGAAACAAGGCCCATCAGGTAAAGGAGCATGAGAATTGTCAGAGCTGAAACCAAAGCAAAAATGCTGTGATGAGAGCTTTGTATAAAGATGTTATATAAAAATCTCGATATAAGCCCCGCAGCTGCACCTGCAGCAACAGGCTTAAAAATCCAGTTTGTAATGTCAAACACTATGCATGATACTTGGAGCAATCTTGCCAGATACAATATGGTATTGAGGATTGTTGTTATAAACAGTGAGAACAAGTATGCGTTGAATCCATACATGGGAACAAATAAATAGATGATTGATATTTTTAAAATCGATTCAATTATATTTACCTTGAATGAAATCATCTGTTCTCCCAATGCGTTGAGCATAGAGGATATGACCATGTTGAGATACATGAATGGGCATACGTATGAAATCAATTTTAGCATAAGTGCAACCTGGTTGTCACTGTACACGGCAACCGCAATTTCGGAAGGAAAGGCTACAAACACCGCAACGACCAATATTCCTGAAATTGCGGTGAAATGCAGGACCTTTGAAAGAGTTTCCGATACCTTTCTTTCATTTGATGTCGCATTGTCGCCGGCAACGGAGGGTATTAAAATTGAAGACAGTGAGGTAAGGAAGGACGAGGGGAAAAAGAGCAATGGAAGCACCATACCCTTAATCATTCCGTAAAGGCTCATTGCAGTTTCCGCGGAAAGCCCGTATAACAGAAGCCTTGCCGGAATCATGGTATTTTCTACAGTTCGAAGTATTGCATTCAGATAAGATGTTGCAGAAATGGGTAGGGAAACACCAAGAATTTTAAACAGCATATTATCAGCCTTTGTTTTTGATGCCTTATAGGGTTTTTTATCAGACACATAGAAAAGCCACGTTATAATAAGCGAAAAGATTTCCTCTGCAGTCATGCCTATGGCAATCGCGGCACAGCCGTATTCCAGACCCTTGGGCAGAAAAGCATTCATGATTGAGAAAATCACAAAAATCCTGAGCAGCTGCTCTGTAACCTGGACTATGGAAGGTTTGGCAACTCTGCCTACTGCATAGAAATATCCCTTATAGCAGTTTGAAACGGCAATGAGGGGAAGGCTGGGTGCAAGGTATATCAAAGATAGTATAGTTCTTTCGTCGTTTAAAATATTCCTTCCTATATATACAGCAAAGTAATACAATAAAAATGCAGCGGCAAATCCGGTGAGCAGCGAAAGAAAAATCGACTGTCTCAATACTTTTTTAGCGTTGGAATAGTTTCTTAATGCCAATTCTTCAGACATGAGCTTTGATACCGCAACCCTTATACCAGAGGTCGCCANNGCTGATACAGACCGATACCCTCAGCTCCCAGTACGTTTGCCAGATAAATCCTGAAGGCCATGCCAACTACACGCACCATTGCAGTGGCAGCCGTCAATATTAGTGTACCGTAAATAATACTTTCCCTTTTCATGCTTCACCTCAAAATTGTATTCATATAATAATATGCTTCATTATTAATATAAGAATTGAAAGTTTGTACACTATAACATATATGGTGCAATTTATAAGAAAATTGTTGCTATAAATAATAAAACACGCTATAATTAATTAACAACTGAGAGCAGGTATACTATGAACAATTTATTGTTAAATATAAGCAGCGCATTGAAAAAAGCAAGAATGGAAAAAGGTCTTACATTGGAAGAAACATCCGCCCTGACAGGTGTTAGTAAGGCTATGCTCGGCCAAATTGAAAGAGCTGAGTCAACACCGACCATTTCAACTCTGTGGAAGATTTCAACTGGTCTTAAAATTTCATTTTCAGAATTTCTGAGCGGAAGCCAGAGTGAAAGCAACAGGGTTGATATTGAAGAGTTGGACCCTGTGAATGAGTCCGACGGCAGGATGCTGCTGTACAATGTATTTCCCTTCAACCCGCTCACCGGCTTTGAGTATTTTTATATAAAGCTGCTTCCCAGTGCACACCATGTTTCCGCACCTCACNNAGAGGGGACGATAGAAGTTGTGATAAATGGAAACAAGCATATTTTAAAAGCTCCGTCAGCCATATCCTTTAAGGCTGATGAGTTCCACGAATACAACAATCCTTATGGCGAGGAGGCTGTATTTCAGAATATAGTCAAATATTAAATACGAATAATGCAGAATATTTATATTCTGTTTATTTTTAAAAATCTTGTATGTTAAAACGCACAATATAATAATAAAACATAAAGGAGGATTTCCATGGTAACTGATAGAATTGAAAAAATAAGGCAGAATTACATTAATTCTAAACCTGCAATTTCTTATGAAAGAGCGAGGATATGGACGGAATCACATAAAAAAACTGAAGGGCAATCAATACCTCTGCGCAGAGCCATAGCTTTCAGAGACACCTGTGAACAGCTTGATGTGAAAATATTTAACGGCGAGCTCATAGTGGGAGCGACCGGGGAATACAGAAAATGTGGTATATTGACTCCGGAATTTTCTTGGGTATGGGTTGACAGAGAAATGGATAATTTCGATAAGAGAGTTCAGGACCCATATGTTATGACGGACGAGCAGCGTGAATATGTAAGAGAAAATATATTTCCTTATTGGAAGGGAAAATCTCTTGAGGAAGCATTTTTAGCTCAGCTACCAAGGGACACCGCTATAGTGGCTGTTGATACTGGCATTGTTGACAATGACTCCAAGTGGAGGCAGGCAGTGGGAGAAATTACTCCGGATTATGAGGATGTGCTTTTCAGGAAAGGCTTTGGGGAAATTATTAGAGAGGCAAGGAGACATATTGCAGAGCTCAGGGATATAACTTCAGAAAACATGAAGAAGAAGGAATTTTACGAATCCATAATAATAACCTCCGAAGGTATCATTTCCTATGCCAACAGATACGCACGAGAGGCCAGAAGAATGGCAGGGGAAGAAACTGATATAAAAAGAAGGAACGAGCTTTTGAAAATAGCCGATATTTGCGATAGAATTCCTGAAAATCCTCCGGCTACCTTCCATGAAGCAATTCAATTTGTGTGGTTCACTCAGGTGGGAGGAATACTTTCAGAAAATCCATTGGCTTTGAATGTGGGAAGATTTGACCAGTTTATGTACCCTTATTACAAAAGAGATATGGAAGCAGGCATAATAACAAAGGATGAGACTCAGGAATTAATAGAAGCACTGTGGCTGAAGCTTTCAGAGTGGGTGTGGACAATATCCGCAAATACTGCGGAGTTTTTTGCAGGCTACAACCAGTTCCAGAATCTCACGGTAGGCGGAAAGACAAGGGACGGAAGAGATGCCACAAATGATTTGTCATATATGGCACTCCTGGCAACGGAAAGAATTAAGACACACCAGCCCGGACTAAGCGTTAGGATTCATCAGGATTGCCCAAGAGATTTTCTTGATGCCGTGATGCATTTAGTGAGCAAGGGAACAGGCTTCCCGGCAATTCACAGCGATCAGGCGGGATACCAGATGCTTATAAATGCAGGCTATGAGCCTGAGGATGCAAGAGACTGGAACAACTGTGGCTGTGTTGTACCCCACTTCAGAAAGACGGGAGAGTGGACATCAGCTGTAAACATCAATTTCACAGCTGCACTGGAATTTGCACTGAACGGAGGCTACAGCAGAATAACGGGCTTAAAAATAGGTCTGGATGAAAAAAATCCCGCATCATTTGAAAGCTATGAAGAATTGGAGGAAGCTTTTTACAAGCAGTTTGACAATCTGATAGAACATTCCGTAATTGCCACATTGGTTGCTCAGAACCTTCACAAACAAATGGTGCCCAGACCTTTTTTATCATCCTGCATTGAAAATTGCATGAATGATGGCGTAGATTTAGTGGATGCAGGTGCAAAATACAACTTAGGACCGGTGCTTACAGGTATAGGACTTGCAGTTACATCAAATTCCCTTGCTGCCATAAGGAAGTTAGTATTTGAGGATAAAGTTGCAGATATGGAAACGGTGATTAAGGCTATTGATGCAAACTGGGAAGGCTACGATAAACTGAGACAGATGGCGTTGAATGCTCCAAAGTACGGCAACGATGATGATTATGTGGACAGTATAGCAATCAAGATGGCAAATCACTATTATAAGGAAGGACATAAATACAAAGATATTAACGGAAATAATTTCAACACGGCATTTATGGGCATATCCAACTATCTTCCTACCGGCAAGGTTCTGGGTGCAACACCATGCGGCAGAAAGGCAAAGGAACCGCTATCAGAGGGAGTATCTCCATTTGCGGGCTCAGACACCTCGACACCTTTAGCTGCAATGCGCTCTGCTGCAAAGCTGAACCAGGATATACATTCCGGCGGAACGCTGCTTAATTTGA
>DOON01000169.1:5166-12745 GCA_003514865.1 Clostridiales bacterium | reverse complement strand
CATTGCTTAAGGCTCAGGAGCGTCCCGAAGACTACAGAGACCTTTTGGTGAGGGTTGCGGGATATAGCACACAATTTGTAAACTTGTCAAGAAGCATGCAGGATGCCATAATTGCAAGGACGGCTCATAATAAATTTTAGGTATCATAAAAGAGGAAAAGATATGAACAATTTATACGGTTTCTTCATGGAGCCTCAGAATTTTTCTGTTAATGACGGAGAACGTATAAGAACCATAGTTTTCTTTGCCGGCTGTCCCCTGAGGTGCAAATGGTGCGCTAATCCCGAACGGTTAGCTCATGTAGACAGAATGTCACACAGATATGAGCTGTGCGTAGGATGCGGCAAATGCACCATAATCTGTCCTGAAGGTGTAGGAATCAATCTCAACTTGCCTGGGGAAAGAGAAAAGTGTATTTTCTGCGGAAAATGTGAGGATGTTTGTATAACGGGAAGCAGAAGGAGACTGGTGAAAAAATATACTGTCAGTGAGATTCTTAAAATTCTGGAGCGTGAGGAGATATTCTACAGATACTCTGGAGGCGGGGTTACATTTTCGGGAGGGGAAGCAACACTGCAGCAGGATGTGCTGAGAGAGCTTGCATATGTGCTGTATGATAGGGCTATAAGCTTAGCTATTGAGACCTCCGGGTATTTTGAGTTTGATGACGTTAAGGATATATTGGAAAAGCTTGACCTCATCTTTATAGATATCAAGCACATGGACGATGAAAAGCACAGGCTTTATACTGGTGTGGGCAATGAAAAAATTCTGGCGAACATTAAGCGCCTCAATGAATTAAATGCTGATGTGGNNAAAAAAAAAAAAAAAAGAGACAAAAAAAAAAAAAAAAACAAAAAAAAAAAAAACATCCCGTCCCGTCTGTTTTTTTATTTTACAGCATTTTTCAACTGAAGCATTTCACTGTGAATCTTTTCTAACTCATGTGGGATATCTATTTGCTGAGGACATTTAGGAATGCATTCTCCGCATTTCTGGCAATTGCCGCCTTGCTCCTTTTCGTCCATGAACATGAAGTAGCTGCGCGTTGCTATGGCTGCATTCTCAGATTTCTTATAATCGTTGTAAACTTCAAATACTCCCGGTATATCAACACCGTACTGGCAGTCCATGCAGTAGCGGCAGCCTGTACATGGCACGGGCTTGATCTTTCTTAGATCCTCTACAACTGAGTCGATTATTTTTTGTTCGTCATCATTTATGGGCTTTAAATCTGTAAAGGTGTTTATGTTGTCTTTAAGCTGCTCCATATTTGACATACCGCTTAAAATAACGGCAGTATTGGGAAGAGATGCAACCCATCTCAGTGCCCATGAGGCCACGCTTGACTGTGAATTGTAGTCCGTAAAATGCTTCATTGCATGTGGGGCAAAGGAAGCAAGGAAGCCTCCTCTTACAGGTTCCATGACAAAGCAAGGAATATTAAGCTTTTCTAATGTTTCGTACATGCTTTTTGCATCATATTCCTCCCAGTCCCAATAATTTATCTGAAGCTGTACAAAGTCCCACTTGTGGGCGGAAGCAAATTTCTTAAGCACCTCGTTGCTGTCATGAAATGAAAACCCGATATTTCTAATTTTCCCCTCCTGCTTTTTCTTTAAAATAAAATCATAAAGTTTAAATTTTTCCACAGTTTCAATAGATTTTTCTCTTAACGAATGAAGGAGATAAAAATCAAAATATTCAGTGTTGCATTTTTTCAGCTGCTGGTTAAACAGTTCCTCGGCATCCCCTTCCTCCGTAACCTTCCATACAGGAAGCTTGCTGGTTAAGAAGTATGTATCTCTTTTGAATTCAGGGAGCACTTTACCTAAAAAGATCTCAGATTCTTCGTTATGGTAATTGTATGCCGTATCAAAATAATTTACTCCGTTATTGTAAGCATGGTGAANNGGATTTAAAGCAAATTAGAATAAAAATTTTAAAAAGGGTATTGACAAAAATGAAATCTAAGTATAGTATCTAGATACACCCCCACCGGGTGGGGGTATTAGTGAGGAGGTAGCTATGAAAGCTGACAGGGATAAAATTAACCGCCTGCTGAAAACAGCTGGGGGACAAATAGAAGGAATATTAAAGATGGTTGAAGAAGACAGATATTGCATGGACATCTCCAACCAGCTTATGGCAGTTCAGTCAATACTGAAAAAGGCCAATAATGAAATATTGAAGGCGCACATGCATATGTGCGTGAAGCAGGCGTTTCAGCAGGGGAACGAAGAAGCTAAAATAGATGAAATTATTTCTATTATTGATAAGGTATCTAAATAAAGGAGGGAAGAAATGAAGACACAAAAATTTAATGTTACGGGCATGACCTGCTCGGCATGCTCCGCAAGGATAGAAAAAAGCATAAACAATACAAATGGAATTATAGAAGCCAACGTAAATCTCCTAAGCAACAGCATGTCCGTGAAGTATGACGAATCCATACTGACAGAGGGAGATNNAGATATTATAAAGGTGGTTGAAGATACAGGCTACGGCGCTTCATCTGCAGAAAGGAAAAATGCTGCTCCAAAGGCGGAACAGAAATCCGATGCAGAAAAAGAATTTAAGGAAATGAAGAAAAGACTCATAATTTCTTTCTTGTTCGCGGTACCTCTTTTGTATCTCGCTATGGGGCATATGCTTAAATGGCCGCTGCCGGATATATTTCACGGAATTGAGAATTCCATAACATTTGCTTTTACACAATTTCTCTTAGCTCTTCCGGTTATGATAATAAACAAAAAATATTACACAGTAGGATTTAAAANNGTCACCGAACATGGATTCTCTCATTGCCATAGGAACAACTGCGGCAGTGGGCTACGGAATATTTGCAATCTACAAAATAGGTTACGGTCTGGGACACATGGACATGGATATGGTTATGCAATATTCTATGGACCTGTATTTTGAATCTGCAGCAGTTATATTAGCGTTGATTACTCTCGGAAAGTTCCTTGAAGCTAGAGCAAAGGGAAGGACATCAGATGCAATCAGAAAGCTCATGGACCTGTCTCCGAAGACAGCATTGGTTGAAAGAGACGGGCAGGAGTTTGAAATACCTGTTGAAGATGTGCAAAAGGGAGATACTATAATTGTTAAGCCCGGTCAATCAGTACCGGTTGACGGCGTGATTATTTTTGGGAACTCTTCCCTGGATGAATCAATGCTCACAGGAGAAAGTATCCCGGTAGAGAAAAAGGTTGGAGACAAGGTAATAGGGGCAAGCATCAATAAATCCGGTTATTTTAAATTTGAAGCACAAAATGTAGGCGACGACACAACATTGTCCCAGATAATCAGACTGGTAGAGGAGGCAAGCTCATCAAAAGCCCCCATATCAAAGCTCGCAGACAAAATTAGCAGCATATTTGTTCCTGTTGTAATTGCAATAGCGGTAATTGCCACAGTCGTATGGCTTATTATGGGTGCTACGTTTGAATTTGCGCTGTCAATAGGAATTGCGGTTTTAGTTATATCCTGCCCGTGCGCTCTGGGACTTGCAACACCAACGGCAATAATGGTGGGAACCGGCAAAGGAGCTGAAAACGGAATACTTATAAAGTCAGCTGAAGCCTTGGAAATTGCTCATCAGATACAGACAGTGGTCATGGATAAAACAGGAACCATAACCGAAGGAAAACCCCGGGTTACGGATATATTAACCAAGGGAATCAATGAAAATGAAATGCTTAAGATTGCGGCATCAGCCGAGAAAAGTTCGGAGCATCCGCTGGCGGATGCAGTTGTTGAAGAAGCTAAAAACAGGGGAATTGAGCTCTATGAAGTAAAGAGCTTTGAGGCAATACCGGGTCAGGGTTTGGAGGCTGTTGTAAATGGCAGCAGGTACTTTATCGGAAATTTAAGACTTGTCAATGAAAAGAAAATTAATATAAATGATTTTGAAGAAAAAAGCACAAGGCTTGCAGACGAAGGCAAGACACCGCTGTATTTTGCCGATGAGCAGAATGTGCTCGGCATAATAGCGGTGGCAGATGTGGTGANNAGAAGCCAACAAGCCAAAGAGCAATAAAAGAGTTTGAGGCAATGGGAATTGAAGTTGTAATGCTTACAGGCGACAACAAAAAAACAGCCGAGGCAATCAGAAAACAGCTTGGAATAACCAGAGCAATTGCCGAGGTGCTGCCTCAAGACAAGGAAAGGGAAATAAGGCAGATACAGGAACAGGGCAGAAAGGTAGCCATGATAGGGGACGGAATCAACGATGCTCCTGCCCTGGCAAGAGCCGATGTGGGTATTGCCATAGGCGCAGGAACAGATGTTGCCATAGAGTCGGCGGACATTGTCCTCATAAGAAGCGATTTATTGGATGCGGTAACCGCGGTTCAGTTGAGCAAATCCACAATAAGAAATATAAAGCAGAATCTGTTCTGGGCATTTATTTACAACACGGTGGGCATACCGCTGGCAGCCGGAGTATTCTTCAGCGTATTAGGCTGGAAGCTTAATCCCATGTTTGCTGCGGCAGCCATGAGCATGAGCTCAGTTTCGGTTGTATCCAATGCACTGAGACTTAAATTTTTTAAACCTGCAAGAATGACGGCAGAACCGGAAGGTACATCCACTGCATTAAAAAATGATGACACAGAAGTCATAACAGAAGACTTATCAAATAAATCAAATAATATAAACGGAGGAAATGAAATGAAAAAGGTTTTAGTTGTAGAAGGAATGAGTTGCGGACACTGCAAGGCAGCAGTAGAAAAGGCATTGAAGTCAGTTGCCGGAGTAGAGAATGCGGTTGTTGATCTTAACAGCAAGACAGCAGAGGTTACACTGACAGGAGAAGTAAGCGGAGATGCACTGTCCAAGGCAGTAACAGTCGCAGGATATGAGGTAGTTGAAGTAAAGTAAAAAGTAACAATAATAAAAATGGTCTCGGCTGAGACCATTTTTTTAATATATATCCAAATCCAATTTTTCTGAAAGCTCTTTTAAGATTTGTATACCTGCGATTGAATTTCCTTTTTCGTCCAGGGAGGGCCCATATACTCCTATTCCCATTTTTCTTGGTACAGCAGCCATAATTCCTCCGCCAACGCCGGATTTTGCCGGAATACCTATATGAACCGCAAATTCTCCCGACGCATCATATAGTCCGCAGGTTGACATTATTGTCTTTGTAATGCGGCAAATGTGCTTCGGAACAATAGTTTCACCTGTTCTTACTGATACGCCGTCATTTGCGAGAACACATCCTATATTTGCTATATCACGGCAGGTGACCTCTATGGAGCACTGTCTGAAATATACATCAAGTATGTCCTCTACAGAACCTTCTATTACATTGAAGCTCTTCATAAAATATGCGATGGAACGGTTTCTGTCTCCGGTCAGCTTCTCAGACAGGAACACATCCTCGTTTATTTTTATGCTGGGATTATCAGAAAGCTTCCTTGCCAAGGTCAGTATTCTTTCAATTTTTTCTTTTGGAGAATCTCCCGCCAGAAGGGATGTTGTAGCAATGGCTCCGGCGTTAATCATGGGATTGAAAGGCTTATGAATATTATTAAGCTCAAGGTCAACAATTGAATTAAAGCTGTCTCCGGTAGGCTCCATACCGACCCTTTCAAAAACCTTGCTCTCACCGTTATCCATCAATGACAGCATAAGTGTCAGAACTTTTGAAATACTTTGCATTGTAAATTTTTTGTTGTAATCTCCGGCAAAGTATTCATCTCCGTCAAGGGTAATGAGGTAAACACCCAAATCGCCGGCACTTGCTTTTGCAAGCTCCGGTATATATGTGGCGACTTTTCCGTGATTTGTATAGTTGATGTTATTGTTGATAATGTTTTCAAATATTTCGTGCATGGAATGCTCCCATTAAATATATTTGATTTAATGATATTATCATTGAGAAAATATTGCAAGAACAAATATAATAAATTGTACAAAGATAAAAGACAAAAATAAAATTGAAAATTTTTATCAACAGTATACTTATTGTGATATAATAATTTAAAAATAAAATTGAAGGTGGTTCTATGAAGAGGAGAATTTTTGCTTTGATTCTGATGCCTGTTTCGTTGATTTTGACATTAATTGCGAAATACGGTACAGGATTTGCCGAATTCTATGCTTTGAATATATATCCCGTGTTTGCAGGAGCGATATCTTTTTTTACTTCCAAGGCAAGATTTTCATTGACAGAATTTATTATAGCGNNAGCGGCTTTGATTGTTGCGCTAACCGTATACTTGCTCTCGGTTATCATAAGGTCTGCATTGGAAAAGAACCTGAAATATATCAAAGGCTTTATTTTAAATATAGCTGTTGCAGCAAGCATAATGTACTTTCTGTTTGTTTTATTCTGCGGTATTAATTATTACAGAAACGAGTTCACGTACTACAGCGGATTAAAAATTAGAGAATCCTCCACGGAGGAATTAATAAATCTGTGTGAAATACTCATAGCTGATGCAAATGAAGCAAGGGCTTCCCTGAATACAGGCAGGGGAGGAACAGCGGAGCTTTTTGATGAAGATTATTACGGTACATCTGTGAGGGCAAAGAATTCATTTGATGGAGCGGCAGAAAAATATCAGGTTTTGAAGGGTAAATATCCTGCTCCCAAGCCGGTGTTATTTTCCGATGTTATGTCGTATATGGGAATATCAGGAGTATTTTTCCCATATTCCTTTGAAGCAAATGTCAATGCACACGTACCGCCATACCAGCTTCCTTCTGTAATGCTGCATGAATTGGTTCACCTTAGAGGTTTTATGCGTGAGGATGAAGCAAATTTCATTTCATATCTTGCATGCATCAATTCAGGATTCCGCGATTTTGAATACAGCGGAACAATGCTTGCCCTCACCTACAGCATGAACGCACTTTACGGTGAGGATTATGAAGAATTTGCAAGATTGTATGGCACATATTCCGATGATGTACGAAGTGACCTTAAATATTCATCTGATTATTGGAAGAGGTTTGAAGGCATGACTACAGAAATATCGAATAAGGTGAATGACACATATTTGAAATTTAACAATCAGGATGACGGAGTAAAAAGCTATGGAAGAATGGTGGATCTTCTTTTAGCCTATTATTCCGAAGGATAGACAGTTGCCTTTCAGTGCATAATTTCAGCAGATTGAGTCAGACTATTGATATCTTGATATCAATGGAAAGGGAATGATGCAATGCATCGTGGTACATTATATGGCAAATATAGTTTGTTCGGTAACCAACTGCTATTTTAACAAGAGAGAGGGATGTACGGCACCTGCGCTGAATGTTGAAGGTGAAAAGGCGGAAGAAAGCCGATTCACATGCTGCGACACGTTTATAGAACAAAAGCCTGGTGTGAGGAGCTCTGTTCACGAGCCAAAGGCCGACACCCACATACAATGCAAGGCTGTAAAGTGCACATACAATGACTCTGAAATATGCGGGGCTTCAAGGATAGTTGTAAACGGTAAAAACGCACAGCATCCGGAAGAAACCTGCTGCAGCACATTTAAAGATTAAATGTTATTTTGATGGGTATAAAGGATTTGAAATCCTTTATACCTATTTTGTATGCCCTAACCCCGTTTTT
>DOON01000169.1:0-5131 GCA_003514865.1 Clostridiales bacterium | reverse complement strand
ACGACCAAAAGGGAGAAAATAAAGGTAAATGAACTATGAATCAGCGGGAACAAAACAGTTTGGCAATACGTCTAAACAAGCAAATTAATTTATGGAAAGGAGACCAATTATGAAAGCAAATATGATTACAAAAGTATCAGTGCTTGTTGTCATCCTTGTATTTACTCTAAGTCTGACGGCATTTGGAGCACAGAAGGTAAATGTATACGTTAATAATGAAAAGATAGAGTTTGATGTTGAGCCTGTTGTGGAAAATGGCAGGACGCTGGTTCCGTTAAGAGGTGTATTTGAAAAACTCGGTGCAAAAGTTGACTGGAACAAAAATATTTCAGAAGTGGTTATTAAGGATGGAAATAATGAGATAGAAATGATTCTCGGAAAAAACAAGGTAATTGTAAATGGTGAGGTAAAGGACATTGATGTTCCAACAAAAATGATAAACAGCAGAACCTTTGCTCCTCTCAGATTTATTTCGGAGAATATGGGCCATACCGTAAGGTGGGATAAGGATACAAATTCTGTCTATATTACAAAAGGAAATACATCCAATGTTCAGCGCGGCCAAATTCTTACGGTGGGTTCAAAAGAAAATCTGATTGCATTGCTGGAGTACAACGGAAAGCTGTACAACTCCNNATCTGGTCGGTAAGAGGAATGGCTGTGGATGATGCAACTGTTAACAAGGAAGTAAACGCATCCCCGGAAATGGTGGAGGCACCTGCTGCAGCTCCTGACAGCTCCAATACCAACAATCAGGTTGAGGGAGTTCAGGAAGGTGATATAATTAAAAATGACGGTAAATACATATATATAAATACGTCAGGAGGACTGAAGATAATAGATTCCAACCCTTCTGCTCCAAAGGTAGCCGCCACAGTTAATGTTCCCGAAAACACGTCTGTAAGTGAAATATTTACAGCGGGGAACAAGCTGGTTGTAATAGGCCAAAACAACATTTTTTATATTATGAATTCAGAAAAAACTGCCGAAGCGCGCATAATGCCTCCGAGGTATTATGACGACAGAACTAATGTGCTCATTTATAACATTAGTAATATTGAAAAGCCCGTTTTGGAAAAGGAATATATATTTGACGGAAATTATCTTACAGGCAGAGTAATAGAAGATAAGCTGTACCTCATAAGTACAAAAAATATTAATTATTTCTATGATATATACAGCAAGAGTGAGCCGGATATTCCTCTTCCTTATTATACGGATGTTTTATCTGATAAAAAATACGAACTAAGCTACGGAGATATAAAATATTTCCCTGGCTATATAGATTCAAGATACATGTACACCGCAGGCATAGATCTGTCAGATAAAGCATCAAAGCCCGACGTGGATGTATATCTGGGAGGCTCGGATACGGTATATGTTTCAAAAGACAGTATGTATGCGGCAATTGCAGATTATTCATATGATTACTCAGGTGCTCAGACCGAATTGTACAATCCGGCATACACTGCAAGCACGGTAATTTATAAATTCAGTTTAAACAGCGGCAGCATAGATGTGGAAGCTCAGGGGAGTGTACCAGGCACGATTATAAATCAATTCTCCATGGATGAGCNNACAACCACCGGAGAAATGTGGCAGAATACATCAAAGAACAACCTGTATATTCTAAATGATAAGTTGAAGATAACGGGTATGCTTGAGGGCCTGGCACCTGGAGAAAGAATTTACAGCACACGCTTTGCAGGCAACCGAATTTACATGGTCACCTTCAGACAGGTGGACCCATTGTATGTAATAGATGCCTCAAATCCTCAAAAGCCTGTTGTGGAAGGAATGCTGAAGATACCAGGTTACAGCACGTATCTTCATATAGTCGATGAGAACCACATACTGGGATTTGGTTATGATACTCAGGAAAATCAGTGGGGCGGAACTGTAAACGGGGGTATGAAAATTTCCATGTTTGATGTTACGGATTCAGATAAGCCTAAAGAAGTACGGTCCGAAATTATCGGAGAAGCAGGAACGTATTCTGAAGTTCTTTACAATCACAAGTCATTGATGTTCTCACTGAGCAAGGGGTTGATGGCATTTCCGGTGAGTGTTTCCGGTGAAAATTACAAGACTGAATTCAACGGAGCATATGTATATAATGTAAGCAGCGACAGCTTCAAGCTGAAAAACAAAATCAGCCATTCACATGGTGAAGGAACATATGAAAATGAGGTAAGGAGGATAATTTATATAGGAAACTATATATACACCTTCTCTGACAACGAAATGCATATACATAGCATAGAAAATAATAAAATAGCAAATAAGATAAATATTAGTCAATAAAAGGGTAATTTTAACAACCGCGAAGTTACGATTCGCGGTTGTTCTTATTTGTATGGTTTTTTAAGCAATAGCAGGAATTGCTTTAAATATCAGTGATGTATACATTGGGTCATCAAAATGAAATGTAATAATTTGTATTATGAGGAAAATTATCATGACCAATAATAAATAAAAATATTGTCAAGGAATGAACGATGTGCTATAATAATCTTGTTTCGATATATAACACATAATTTGGAGGATATGATGAAAAAGTTAGTATCATTATTATTGGTTTTATTGCTTGTGACATCATTATTTGGATGTGCAAAACCTGCAGATTCACAGCCTAAGACAGAAGCGGTTAAATTGACAGGAACTGCTGAAGGTTTTGGAGGGGAAGTTAAAGTAACTGTAACAAAAGAAGGCGACAAAATAACTAAAGTTGAGCCTGTTGGAGAAAAAGAAACACCTGGAATAGGAACAAACGCTATTGATCAGCTTCCTGCTAAAATGGTTGAGAAGAACTCAGCAGATGTTGAGGTTATTTCAGGCGCTACAATAACAAGCAAGGCTATAATCTATGCTGTAAATAATGCATTAGATCCTGCTAAGTTCCCTTATCCTGTTGCTAAGGAAGAACCAAAGAAAGAAGAGCCTAAGGCAGAAGCTCCAAAAGGAGAAGCAGGCTCAATCGCTAAGATTGGTTTGGGACAAAACATATCTATAGCAAAATCTAAAGATGCTACAGCTGATGCTACGGCAACTGCACAGGCAGATGTAACTATAGCTGCTGTTGGATTTGATGCAGACGGAAAAGTTGCATCCATAACAGTGGATGTTGCTCAGACAAAGGTTGCATTTGACAAAGACATGAAGGTTACTTCAGACAGAGCGGCTGAAGTTAAGTCTAAAAAAGATTTGGGTCCTGACTATGGAATGGTTAAAGCATCAAGCATAGGCAAAGAGTGGTTTGAGCAGATGGAAGCTTTTGAAAACTGGATGATCGGTAAGACAGCTGCTGAAATAGCAGGTCTGAAAGTTAAAGAAAGAGACGAAAGCCATAAGAACGTTCCTGATGTTCCGGAACTGACATCTTCAGTTACAATAACAGTTGAAAGCTACATAGCTGCTGTTGAAGAAGCATGGAAAAACGCAGAAGATGCACACGGAGCTGAAAAGGTTGGTTTAGGCGTTGAAACTCATATAGGAAGTTCAAAAGACAAGGCGGCAGACGTTAAGCCTGTGGCTCAGATGGATACTTATATGACAGCCGTAGCCCTTGACAAGGACGGAAAGGTTGTTAAATCAATCGTTGACGTTGCTCAGGTAAAAGTAAACTACGATGAAAAAGGTGTTGTTACATCAGACAAAACAGCTGAAATCAAAACAAAGCAAGAGCTTAAAGAAGGATACGGAATGGTTAAGGCTTCTTCTATAGGCAAGGAATGGTTTGAACAGATGGCTGCATTTGAAGAGTGGATGATAGGCAAGACAGCTGCTGAAATCGCAGGATTAAAGGTTAAGGAAAGAGATGCAAGCCATAAGGCAGTTCCTGACGTTCCTGAGTTAACATCTTCAGTAACAATAACTGTTGACGGATATCAGTCAGTAGTTGCGGAAGCAATTAGAAACGCAAGATAATAGACAAAATAAAAGCTCCTTTCCTGTGAAAGGAGTTTTTTGTTGATATTATTGAGCTTATTTGATATTATATCATAGGGTGATAAATATGAAGAAAATAATTCCTTTAATACTCGCGGGAATTTTAATTTTTGCTTTAACGGGCTGTGATAAACCGGGAAATAATAATCCGGATAATGGGCCTGTGTATGAAAAATATTCGTATAGTTTTTTGGATACCTTCGATACAGTAACTCAGGTTGTTGGCTACACTGAAACTAAAGAAGAATTCGATGTATATTCTGAAAAAATACATGAAAGAATGCTGGAGCTTCATAAATTATATGATAAATATAATGATTATGAAGGGATAAACAACATTAAAACAATTAATGACAATGCGGGAGTCAAGCCTGTAAAGGTGAGCAAGGACATCATTGATTTGGTGCTTTTCAGCAAGAAGGAGTATGAAGAGGTTGGAACAAAGACAAATATTGCCATGGGCTCCGTGCTTAAGATTTGGCATGATTACAGAGATGCGGCTGAATCAGACCCTTCAAGTGCAAAGCTTCCTCCCATGGAGGATTTAATTAAAGCAAGTGAACATACAGATATTGATAAGGTTATAGTTGATGTTGAAAATAGCACCATATACTTAAATGACCCTCTTATGAGCCTTGATGTGGGAGCCGTGGCCAAAGGATATGCCACAGAGGTTGTTGTGCAGNNCAAAATCCTGACAGCGTTCTGGGAAATTCTGAAGAAAGTGTTCTGGAAACAGTTTTTTTAACAGATGCGTCCGTAGTAACGAGTGGAGATTACCAGAGGTTTTATATGGTTGGGGATAAGGTTATTCACCATTTGATTGATCCCGAAACATTAATGCCTGGAGATTATTTCAGAGCGGTGTCCGTTATTACCGAAAACTCGGGAATGGCAGATTTTTTGTCCACTACAGTATTTCTCATGCCTTATGAAGATGGAAAGTCATTGGTGGAATCGCTGGACGGTGTAGAGGCCATGTGGATTATGAAGGATGGTGCAATACAAGTTACAGAGGGTATGAAATCAATTATGAAAAGTAATGGAGCAACCGCAGCTATTAAGAAGTAGGGTGTAAGATGAAAAAATCAAATTTTTTTGCTTTCATTTCAAGAATGAAATATATAAACCGATGGGGATTGATGCACAGCACAAAAGAGGAAAATGTGTCAGAGCACAGCCT
>DOON01000243.1:4843-8740 GCA_003514865.1 Clostridiales bacterium | reverse complement strand
TTTAGTTATTCCAAAGAAGTTGGCAGCTCCAACCTCATCAATTTTCGTATGAGTTGAAGGATCAAGATAAATGCAGTCAGCAAATCCTTTTTCAACAGCCTCGTGATGAGAATATAAGCTTGCCGCATAGTTTCCGCCAACCTTATTTTTTCCTGTTCCGTGAGCGGCAGCTCTGTCCGCATCAGTGGTTATAAAGTTTACAGGGCTCATTCCGCCTTTGAAGTAAGGTCCCACAGGCATACAGAACACTCCGAATATATATTCAGAAGCCGGTCTTACTCCTATGTTATCTCCTACGCCAATTACAAATGGTCTCAAGTACAATGTTGCGCCTGAGCCATATGGAGGCACCCAAGCTTCATTAGCCTTAACAACCTGCATGCACGCATCTATAAATTTTTCAACAGGAACAGCCGGCATCAATNNCTTTTTCACAGCTTCTCTGCATTCTTTTCGCATTCTCGTCAGGTCTGAAAAGCTGAACTCCACCGTCCTTTGTTGCGTATGCTTTAAGTCCCTCGAAGCATTCCTGTCCGTAGTGCAAGCATGTGGAGCCTTCGCTTATTGCTATCTTATTATCCTCAACAAGCTGTCCGTCATCCCATTTTCCGTCTTTCCAGTAAGATATATATCTTTTGTCTGTCTTAATGTAGCTGAATCCCAGTTCTGCCCATTTGATATCTTTTTTCTGCATTTCTCTTCCTCCTTTATTTCTATCATTACATTCTATTATATAGTCTGATGGCATACTTTTCAAGTATATACATAAAAAAACTATGGAAGACTTCCCCTTGTTAAGATAGCCTTCCATACTGCATTATTCAATAAATTTTTATAAATTTCGTCAAATATTTCCCGGGTAATTAAATTCCCAATTCTTCCTTTACTTCCCTGAATGCATTTAATGCAAAGTCCAAGTCCTCTTTTGTATGGGCAGCAGATATCTGAGTCCTTATTCTGGCCTTTCCTTTAGGAACCACAGGAAAGTAGAATCCAACTGCATACACTCCCTTTTCCAGGAGCTTTTCCGCCATTTTTTGGGATAAAACCGCATCTCCCAGCATAATAGGCACTATTGGGTGTTCTCCTTCAATAATTGACAAACCAATTTTCTTGATTTCCTGTCTGAAATATTTTGTATTTTCCTCGAGCCTATCCCTGTACTCAGTGCTTTCTGTAAGCATTTCAAGAACCTTCAGCGATGCTCCAGCTATAGAAGGTGCCAATGTGTTTGAGAACAGATATGGCCTGGAGCGCTGTCTCAGCAGGTCGATTATTTCTTTTCTTCCACTGGTGTAGCCGCCGCTCGCACCGCCTAATGCCTTGNNTCCATTACTCCTCTGTATTCATGAGTTCCTCTTCCCGTCTTGCCCACAAATCCTACGGCATGGCTGTCATCCACCATTACAATAGCGTTGAATTCATCTGCGAGGTCGCATATTCCCTGCAGGTTTGCAATTATTCCATCCATTGAGAAAACTCCGTCCGTGGCAATAAGCTTTATTTTCGCTCCGTCCTTATCTGCCTGAACAAGCTGCTCTCTCAGGGACTCCATATCATTGTTCTTGTATCTGTATTTCTTTGCCTTTGCCAGCCTAACACCGTCAATTATACTTGCATGATTTAATTCATCACTTATAATTGCGTCATTTTCTGTCGTGATGGTCTCAAACAAACCTCCGTTTGCATCAAAGCATGAAGAATATAAAATTGCNNAAAGACCGTATCCCCATGAATCAAACGTAGACTTGGCAGCTTCAATAACTTCACTGTTATCAGCAAGTCCAAGATAGTTGTTTGCACACATGTTAAGAACACCGTCTACCTTTGTTGTATTAATTCTGCTTCCCTGAGGTGTTGTAATTATCCTTTCATTCTTCCAAAGGCCACTTTCCTTTATTTCATTCAAAATGTCTGAGTAATATTGCTTTTCTTTGTACATAGCTCCTCCTTTTAAATTACTTCCGCTTTTCAGTCCAGTCCAAAATAACCTTGCCTGATTTTCCGCTGATCATTGCTTCAAATCCTTTTTCAAACTCCGTATAGTGGTATCTGTGCGTAATAATAGGTGAAACATCCAGACCCGCCTTAATCATAGCCTGCATCTTATACCATGTTTCAAACATTTCTCTTCCGTATATTCCTTTAATTTTAAGTCCGTTGAAAACAAGCTTGTTCCAATCAATTGAAACATTATCCTCCTGAAGTCCAAGCATTGCAATTTTTCCGCCATGTGCCATATTGTCAATCATCATGTTGAGCGCGGCGTCATTGCCTGACATTTCCATTCCAACATCAAAGCCTTCCTTCATTCCCAGCTCGTTCATTACTTCTGTGATACTTTCCTTACTAGTGTTAACAGTTCTGAAATCACCCATTTTTTGGGCAAGCTCAAGTCTTGTGTCATTAATATCCGTCACCACCACAAATCTGGCTCCGGCAAACTTAGAAATAGCCGCCGCCATAATACCTATTGGACCCGCTCCCGTGATAAGTACGTCTTCACCAAGCACGTTGAATGACAGCGCAGTGTGAGCAGCATTGCCAAATGGATCGAAAATGCTGTACAGCTCTTCCGGCAATGAGTTATCACAAAGCCATATATTCGCAGCCGGCAAAGCAACATATTCTGAAAATATCCCTGTCCTGTTTACACCGACACCCTTTGTATCCTTGCAGAGGTGCCTTCTTCCCGCAAGGCAGTTTCTGCACTTGCCGCAAACTATATGCCCTTCCCCCGAAACTAAATCTCCCACATGCAGTTCCTTGACACCCTTTCCTATCTCGACAATTTCACCTACGAATTCATGTCCTATTGTCATAGGAACAGGTATTGTTTCCTGTGCCCATTTATTCCAAACATAAATATGAACATCGGTACCGCATATTGATGTTTTGTGCATCTTTACAAGAACCTCTCCCTCTTCCGGAACGGGTATATCAACCTGTTCAAGCCATAAGCCCGGTTCTCTGTATCTTTTCACAAGCGCATCCATTTTGGCCATCCTCTCACCCTCCTCATAACAAACGTTTTTCTTAATAAAATAATACTTCATATTTGTTTTCATGTCAAGAGCCAGTTGAATGATTTGTACACAAATCATAAACAGATACCAATCGGTATCTGTTATATATCTATTTATGTTCTGTCAGATAATTCTCTTTAATTTAAAATCCATGTAGTCACTTGAAACACAGTGAACATCTATGTTATTAATTATGCCTTCTTTTACATTTTTATGTCCTTCCTCACCGTGGAGGTGTCCGTAAAGGCATATGTCGGCTTTATAATCCATCATGATTTTAAAAAAGTCATTTGGATTCCCGTCACCGTCAAAGGGCGGATAGTGAAGCATTACTATTGTCATGCCTTTTCTTTTTTTTACTGACTCCAACGAAAGCTTCAGCCTGTTCATTTCTCTCAGATATATCTTTTCATTTGATGCTTCTGATGCTTCTCGGGCATGCTCCTCCATGGTATCCCATCCTCTTGTGCCGCAGATTACGGTTTTCCCGCGTTCATAGCTGTTATTTTTTAAAAATTTCACGGTTTTCAGACCCATGCCGTCCAGTTTGCTTGATGTGGACCACCAATAATCGTGATTTCCTTTACCTATTATCTTAATTCCAGGCAATGCATCAATTTTGGCTAAATCATCCCTTGCCTCTTCAAGCTTTCCTGCCCATGAAATATCTCCGGGTATTAGAACAAGGTCATCCTCTCCCACGAGCTCTTTCCAGCTGCTCATTATTTTATTTTCATGGTCTATCCAGTTGTCGCCGAAAATATTCATCGGTTTTTCATTCCTGCTGTCAAAATGCAAATCGGCTATAGCATAAATTTTCATACGTTATCCTTATAGTTTTATGTAATTAAATTTGATATTCATTTGTTTG
>DOON01000243.1:3589-4838 GCA_003514865.1 Clostridiales bacterium | reverse complement strand
CAATCACTGTGATATGCATATTTTCATCTATCAGAACCTGTCTATACTTCCCGGCTGTAAGATATGCAAAATTATCACTTATTGACCTCCTCAAAAGAGGCATAAAATCTCCCTTGATGGAGTCTGATATACTGAGGATTTTCTCTTCTGCAATTTCCGCAACCCTTATTTTTCTTTTAAATGTATTTATTTTATTTTCATAGAAGTCTATTTCTTCATCAATCTCAACCAGGCTTCGCGCGCTGCCCTCTATTTCATCTATTTCTCCGAGAATGTCATCAATACTTTTCTCCAGACCCGATTTTTCTTCGGATAATTTGAATATGCTCAGCTGGTGTCCCTGCCTGTCAATCTTTTTAATCTCTGAACAATCGACGCTCTCAACTCTCGATTTCAAATTATCGAAGCTTTCATCACCTATTATTTTATAAAGTATTTCTAGTTTATAATCCTTGTCGGAAGCCAGCTCCGTATATGTGCTCCTGTACTGGGCAGCATCTTTAAAGCTTTCCATATTCTCCATACCGTTACCGCTTAGAATCATTTCAAGCCTTTTTTCTTCAAAGGATATTTCCTTGTTAAGCTTAACAAGGCTTTGACTTTCCTGCTCAATCTCGTCTCTGAGAGCGGATAGCCCGTTGCTCACCGCATCCTTCCTTGAATATGCATCATTTATTTCTCTTATATTGTCATCGCTTATAATATCCATACCGAATATGGACAGGTATGCACGAAGATTATTTTCAAGAGATGCATTCTCGCTTTTCAGTGTGCTCAAAGCTTCCTCATCGTATTTTATCAACTTGACCTTTTCTTCATGCATACTTTTTTCAGTTCTCATCTCGCTACATTTTTCAACTGCCTCTTCAAGACTTTCACATCCTGCGTCTCTTACTATGTCCTGTCTGTCACTGTGAAGCCAGTTCAATGAAACCGTATTGTCGGCAGTTTCACATTCTATGGCATCAATTTCATTTTTTGCATTTTTGATTTTATTCAAAACCGGCCCTGCAAATATAACCGAAAGCATAACAATAAGAGCTGTAACAATGCCTGCAGAAATATTCACGGATTCATTCATCACATAGTAGCTGTCAATGAAGCTTTTGATTATATCACCGTATTTATATACAGAATACCAAAGAGCTGAAATCAGGAAAGATGCCAGCAGCACTATAAAAAATAGTCCCCAAGATTTAAACCTCTTGTAGCTTCTCATTTTTTCATAAGTCCCATTGTTGAGAAAAAC
>DOON01000243.1:0-3564 GCA_003514865.1 Clostridiales bacterium | reverse complement strand
CTGTTGATATCTTCTATTTTTTCAAATTTCTCAAGATAGCTTTCTATTTCTTCAATATTTGTGCCTGACAGTCTTTCTTTTCCTGCCTGTATTTTAACCTTAAGTTCTTCAATTCTTACAATACTATTTTTATATTTTCCGTAATTGCCGTTCAGAATATCTATACTGAATTCTTCGGTAATTTTATTTGATATATCAGCAATGAGACTGCTCAACTCAGCTTCATTTTCTGCTTTTTCTTCTTCAAGCTTCTTTCTTTGAAGATACATTATATTAAGTGCATTCTCAATATTCAGAGCTTCCCTGAAATCCTCCGGGGAATATTCCCTCAGTTTTTCCGCAGGATAATTCAGCAGCTTTACATTTATTGCATCAAGCTCTTTTTTAACAGGCTCTGCCCTTAAAAACACATCCCTTTCCAGAGAAAGGTCATATCCTGCCAGTTCCTTGCTCAGCTCCTCAATGCGCAGGCTAAGTTCTTGAATCTTGCCATTGATTTTTTTCTTTTCCATGGCTAAGAACAAAGTCTGTCTGCATGCCTTCACGGAATTTTCCCTTGCCTCTTTCAGCTCTGACAGGCGAAGCGCATATTGACCAAGCAAGGTTTTGTCATCGCTCTCATTTCCTGCCTCATCCTTTATGCTGCCTAATCTGCGGATAATTCTGTCCATGGATATGGACTCGTCTNNGGTTTATTATTTTATTCTTAATTTCATCAGCCATTTCATCTTCTGTTTTGTTTCCGAGCTGACGAATGCTCACTGTATTGTTGAAGAAAATCTTGCTCATGTTGAAAAAGTATTCGCCAGGGTTTGTTATTTCCTCCTCATACAGTTCATTGTCATCCTCAGCTCTCTTTAAAACCTGAGTGGTGCCCAGAGCGAAATCTCTGGAAATTATGTGCTTTTCTCCGCCTGCATCCCTGATGCCAAGTGAACCCTTGTACAGATTACTGTTCCAGGGCCTGTACTTGTTGAATCTCAGCGCATCTGCATCCTCACTTCCAAATCCATACAGCATGGATTCTATGAAGTTATGCACGGTGCTTTTCCCCGCTTCATTTTCTCCGTAAACGATATTGAATTTATTTTCAAAATACAGTCTCTTATATGCAAATTTTCCAAAAGCTCTTAAATGCAGCTTATTTATATACATGCTAATTTACCACCTTTTCTTTGCGGAGAACTTCAAGACCAAGCTTAAATGCCTGCTGCTCTGTCTTATCCTGATGATTTTCAAATTGCAGCTTGTAGCTCTCAATTATGTTAAATTCATTGCAGTCCTGTATTTTAACTTCTGAATTCTTATAAATGTAATTTTCATCAAATTCTATATAGTAAAAAAATTGCCGCGCTTCATTTTCAACTTCATCAATGGAAATATCTGTGTTGACTTCCCCTGTGAGATTTATTCTCACATAATCCTTAATGTTGGAAAATGTATCTCCTGAGAATTTTATCAGGTCGAGAATTTTATTGAAGCTGTAGCCTGATTCTAAATTGATATTGCGGGTTATGAACTTTCTTTTTGAAAGAGGCTTGAATTCATATTCCACTGTTCTTTTTTCAAGATAGCCTTTAACTATGCCGTGCTCGCCTTCTTCATCGAAGGAAATGGGCTCGGGGCTTCCGCAGTATACGATGTTGTCCTGCTCTGTTGAAAAGTTGTGTCTGCCTCCTAAGGCACAGTAGTCGAATTTATTTTTTACGGCATCCATGCTTGCAGACAGCTCAGACTCTTCATCTGCATCACAATGCAGCAAAAGAACGTTAATCCTCCCATCATCCACGGAAATATCATACATTGCCTGAGACAGGAGCCTTTGTTCATTGCTGTTGCTGCTCATGGAATAAACGCATACATTTTCTTCATGAAAGTAAACTTTTTCCATGCTTTGGGTATTCTTAATGATGTACACATTTCCCGGCCAGTCTATATATTCATATAAGCTGCTTATATTGTATGGATCACTTTTTCCGCATGCAATTATAACATTTGTGTCGGGAATTGATTTGAATTTTGCAGACAGGACTTTAAGCATTTTGAAGTTTATATATTCTCCTTCTGTCAAGTCTCCTGCTATAAACAAGAATCGTGTTTTCTCATTCCTTGCCGTCCTGATTATTTCATCAAATGTATCCTGTATTTCCTGCCTTCTCTTTTCTCTTTCCTTCAGGCTGAAGTTCTTAATACGAAATCTTTTTCCTATATGTATGTCTGATGTATGTATAAAGCTGACTTTCATGGTCTCTCCCCTTACCCATGTTATTCTTCCGCAGCTATCATCCAGCTGCCAATTGTTTCAAAACCAATGCCGTGATATATTTTACCGGCTTCAGGATTATCATAAAACAGGCATATGCTACCGCAGTCCTTGAGCACATCCGTACAAAGCTTTGAAATGCAGTTCACTGCCATGCCCCGCCTCCTGTAATCCTTATGTGTTGCAACACTTACCACCATTGCGGCATACCGGTTTTCAGCCGATGTTCCCGCTGTGGATACAATGCTTCCTTCTTCGTTTTCAATATAGTAGAATCGTCCTGTTCCCGTTTCTATACTTCTTCTTAGCATTTCTCTGTTCTCGCCGGTTGACCTGAACTCCTCAATTGAGTCTATGAAATCAGCCAGCCTTTCCACATCCTCTACAGATGCAATGTTAATTGCATATCTGCCGTCGTCCTTCATGAGCTTTGATTTATCCCTGAGCTCACAAAAAAACTTCCTGCTTACAACATTATTATTAAGTGCGTCAATAAATTTTTCCGCAACGTCATACTTTCCCGAAATAAGCTTTTTATCTTTATGCGATGAAATAATTTCTTTGAATGCTTCCGGATCTCCTGCATAGCCTTCCTTAAAATATGGAATAAAATTATCAAAATATCTGAGAAGCACCCCATGAAGTATGCCCTGATCGTCGAAGTCGCCCCATAAATCCATACATGGCTCGTCAAATCCCGTATTGAGANNTCCTTCCTCCGAGAGAAACTCCAATGCTGCAGTTGCATCCTTTGCATTTAATTTTCTGATCATGGCACGCTCCTTTTTGTATTATTCTATCATAATCCCTTTTAGTCCGCAAGCTCCTTCAACCTCTCCAAATCAACTATCTTTACTGTTGAACGATACACATCTATTATGCTGTCCTGCTGCATGGATGAAAGCTCTCTGGAGAGCGACGGCCTCTTGACATTTAAAAAATCAGCCAGCTCCTGTCTTTTCATTGGCATGTCAAATATCAGGGAATTTGTTCTTTTATGCAGCTCCAGAAGATATACCGCAATACGCCCCTTCAATGTTTCTGCATTTAAAATATGCATTTTTTTATTCAGCATAACAATTTTATCAGAAAGAATTGTCAGCATGTTTCTGATTAAAATATTGTGGTAATTACATGCCTCCATGCACATGGTGAAAAATATGCTGTAAGGTAATATAAGGGCCTTGCTGCTTCCCTGGCTGATTAAGTCATAGGGAGTTTCCTTTGATGAAGAAAAGGCAAGGGCCTCTCCGAACAAGTCGTTTATTTCCAACGATGTTACTATTACTCTTGCACCGTTG
>DOON01000110.1 GCA_003514865.1 Clostridiales bacterium | reverse complement strand
TATTTGGAAATCCAAGGGAATATAAACTCTCAGGAGAACTTTTAATAAATGGAAAGCCAAAGAATCTTAAACATACTTCAGATGCAATAAAATCCGGTATTGCCTATGTCACTGAGGATAGGAAAAGGGAAGGACTTATACTAATTCAGGATATAAAGAATAATATAACCCTTGGAAACCTTAACTCCCTATCATCCAATGGAATTATAAATGAAAATGAAGAGATTAATGTAGCCAACAAATATAAAGATGACTTAACAATAAAGGCTCCTAGCATAGAGCAGTTATTAAGTAATTTAAGCGGCGGTAATCAACAAAAGGTATCTGTAGGAAAATGGTTATTTACGGAGCCCAAAATATTGATTTTAGATGAACCAACTCGTGGTATCGATGTAGGAGCAAAGTATGAAATTTATACCATAATGAACCGATTAATCGATGAAGGCCTTAGCATTATAATGATTTCCTCCGAATTACCTGAGGTATTGGGTATGAGTGATCGTATATATGTTATGGCTCATGGTGAAATTACAGGAGAACTAAATATAAAAGATGCTACTCAGGACGAAATAATGAAAATGGCTACAAATTAATTTAACTACGAGGGGAATTAATATGGATTCTATTAGCAAGAAAGAACAGAATATTAAGATAAATCTGTTTAATTATCTTAAAGAGTTTAAAGCATTACTCCGAAAAAACATTCGTGAATATGGCATGTTCATAGCACTGTTTATAATTATGATTACTTTTTCTGTTTTGACTAATGGCACATTTATGTCACCAAGAAATCTGAGCAATCTCATTAACTCTACCGGATATATTGCCGTACTTACAATTGGAATGACATTAATTTTAATAATCAGGCATATTGATTTATCTGTAGGTTATGTCGCCGGATTTCTGGGTGCAGTTGTAGCAATACTGATGACATCAGTGAAACTTAACACCGGTGTCAGTATATTGATAATACTTGTCATAGGTATTGCAATTGGATTATTCTATGGTCTCTTAATAGGTAAGGTTGGTATACCTGCCTTCGTGGTATCATTGGCAGGTATGTTAGTCTTTAGAGGATTGTTGATGTTAGCCACTCAAAAAACCGGAACCATTATAATACCANNGTGCTGTCAAAGTCAATGTTTGTTTCTAAGCTTATTTTTGTTTCCTTACTTATCGGATATGTAATATGGATGTTGTCCAGATATAATGGTTTATCATGGACAGTAGTAATTGTTCTGTTGGTAACAGCTGTGTATCACTTCTTAACCACCAAGACAGTTTTAGGAAGACAAATATATGCAATAGGCGGCAACCCGGAAGCAGCGAAATTAAGCGGCATAAATGTAACGAAGGTTACCTATTTTGTATTTGCGTCTATGAGTATGCTGGCCGCACTGGCTGGGGTTCTATATACATCAAGACTTCAGTCAGCAACCACAACTGCAGGGGTAGGATTTGAACTGGATGCAATTGCTGCAGCCTATGTGGGAGGAGTCTCGACATCCGGTGGGGTAGGTAAGATAACAGGATCACTGATAGGTGCCTTGGTAATGTCATCATTGATAAGTGGAATGAACCTAATGGGAGTGAATATATCGTATCAATACATTATAAGAGGAATCATACTTGTAGCGGCAGTAATATTTGACATAATTACCAGAAGGAAAAAAGGCTAGGCGAAGATAAATCTTCGCCTTTCTTAAAGGGATAATAAAATTATTTTTATTAAAAATGATATCATTGATTGTCCCCCTGCTAATCAGAATGTCTCTATCTTAGCAAGTTCATTACTCTGTAAATCCTTCTGTATGCATTAGCTCATCTTTAACAAATAATGCCATCCCTGTTTTCAATTTTCTGAAATTCAACTTTTTATAAAAAGGTTCTTTACCTGGTGAAGCAAACAATATAATGTTGCAATGAGAAAGGCGTTGTATAATACTCTCCATAATAGCTTTACCTACACCTTTACCCTGATATTCAGGCACTACAGCAATATCGTAAACTGCAGCTTCATAAGCTCCGTCCGAGATAGCTCGGCCAAATCCTATCAGCTGATCTCCATCGAAAGCAAATACAACACTGTGGCTATTCTCAAATGCTTTTCTATGAACTTCACCATTGTAATATCCCATACCTACTCGTTTTAATATTTCACAGACTTTATTAAAATCAATATTCGAACAATTTAATTGTAATGTGACCTCCATTTTATCCTCCCTATTAAAAAATATATTTAGTAAAAACATGCACCTTATATAAGGTAAAAAACAATCATCCGAAAGCCTTAATTAGTTCATATTTACCATCTGCCATTATAAAGCAAGACTGTCATCAATTTGACAGTCTTGTATATTAAATTTCATTAATACTTGTTTTCTGAAAACCTTTTAACCTTATCAGACTTTTCCGCCAAATACTTTTCGTTTAAGATTAGATAAGGACCGTCATTCAGTTTTTCTATAATACCATCTTTTGCGAACTTATTTAAAATGTTATATAAACTTCTTCTGCTAATATTTAGGTTATCACATACATCATAAATACTTTTATAAATAAATTTGCAGTCACACGAATTTTCCAGAACATAATACGATACCAGCTCACATTGAGAGAACAGGTTACTCATAAGCATTTTTTTATACATAACATAAAGTCTACTGCTGGTTTTAAAATAAAAGAAAGTAGAAAACTCTGAATTTTCCATTAAATTGTACATGATATCATTGTTCAAGCATAATAAAACAGTATTTGTCACAGCTATATTGTTACCATAAAGATTATGGTTTCTAAAATAACTAATCTGTCCTGCAAACTCATTTTCAGAAATGACATCAATGAGTATTTTTTTTCCCGTGTCGGAATAACTTTCTATTTTAACTGTACCTTCTAAAATATAATATATTTTATTATCTATATTTTCTGCCTTAGAAAAGCATGAACCCTTTTTTAAAGTTAAAATAGGAATTTCTTCGAGATATTCTTTAATGTAAGTAAATATGCAAGAGTCTTCAATTAACATAACATACCTCCTATATAAATTAAAACCTTTTTGTATTATAATTCAAATATACAAATTATACAAGTAACTAAACCGCTTTCTTATCTCCTGATACATTATCCTTATCTAACCAGTCAACAATTCTTTGTTTATAATGTTTCATAATAAAACCGACAACTTTTCCAACAAGTAATGCGGCTAGAATAGTTCCTTCTCGTACTGTCTTCAAAGAACCTAAGAATATAAGTGATAAAAGAGCTGAAACCACTACCATGCCTGTGTCAACTCCAACCTTTGCATTTCCAAACTTTATTTTATCCTTACTTATCTGAACAATAGCTGTGCAAAGGCCTTCTGCTGGAGGAGGCATAATATTTGGAATAAGGAATCCTGAAACACCAATACCTATAACCACTATGCTAATAGCCAAATATAAAATTTGCATTACATAATTACCAGGTACAGGCAACCAGAACAATAAATATTTTGTACTTGTATAAGTTATAAAAGTGCCAAGAATAAAAGTAGGAACAATCTGTAACAGGTTTCTTGCTTTATAGTCTTTTCTCAATAAGATTATCTGCAGTGCCATTAACCCCATGTATACAAAATATGTTGCTTTACCGAGTTCAACTCCCCAAACAAGCTCACAAGCATAAGGAATTGAACTAACTGGAGAAATACCGAGCCCTGCTAGCTTTGAAATATTTATACCAATTGCTAATATTAAAAATCCTAATAGATAAAGAAATATCCTTTTTACTGTTTTCATTTACTTCCTCCATGTTAAGTCTCTAATTTTGTTATATCATTATCGCAATTAAGCTAGTGAAATGAAATATTGTCATTATCACTAGCCTTATTGGTATTCCAGTGTGCCATCAGAAAGGAGTGTCATCACCAATATAGCAAGCAATGTTATTATCTAAATACAACTCTTGAAGGAATTTCATCTTTTCTTCTGTCATATCCCCATGATTGCTATATTCGTACTCTTTCCCTAACTGATCCCATTTTGTCAAACCAAGTCTATGAAATTTTAAAAGATTAATTTCGTATAATCCATTTTCATTCATAAACTCAATTAATTTATGAGTATTTTCAACGCTGTCATTATATCCTGCTATAGTAGGCTGTCTCAGGATTAGTCTTCCCTTCCATCCGGATTTTACCAAGGCTCTGATGTTCGAAAGTACCAAATCATTATAAACTCCGGTTCCTTGTTTATGTTTTTCCCTGTCCATGTTTTTGACATCAATAAATGCAAAATTGATGTATTTCATTATTTCTAAAAATTCTTCCTGTTTTGCATATGCTTCGGTTTCAATTGCTGTGTGAATATGCAATGTACGACATTTTTTTAATACCTCAAGCAAAAATTCATAATGCATAAGTGGGTCTCCACCTGAAAATGTAACTCCGCCGTCTGGACCCCAGCTATTGAAATCTCTTCTCAATAATGCCACAAGTTCATCAACTGTGTATTCTTTAACGACCTGTTTGAAGGCGTTGTTTGGACAAATATTGACGCAGTCAAATGTCTCACACTCCATACAGACGCTCCAGTCTATGCTCGGTTTCANNTACCTGACTGATCAAATTTTATGTTGTGATGCGGGCATACATTTCTGCATGCCGCGCATCCCTTTTCCCATTTGCACATTTTATCCGAAAACATAATATGTTTTTTCTTGTACCAGCTTTCAGGATTAGCGCACCATTTACATGTCATTGGACAACCTACAAAGAACACATTAGTTCTGCAACCTGGCCCATCATGCACTGAATATGCTTGTATGTCAAATATCAAACCTATTTTTTCAGTGACCAAATTTATATTTTCTCTATACATAATAGATCCTACTGTGTAATTTTGTTTTATTTACTGTACTTTTCACATGCCAATGCTCCGCAAGAAGCATATGCCCAGTTTTCTTTTATAAAGCCTTTGCAAGTTCCTACTCCGTACTTATCAGGATCAACAAAGTTTTTGCATACTCCGCACTTTTCAGCCTGAATGAATTTTGGACATGCATCGCTGCCTTCACCATCAATAGGAACTAAACTCTTAGTTAATGCACATTGTCCCTTTTCGCAGTCTAAATTTATATAATTTTTACAATCATAATGTTTCATTATATCATACCTCCATCAATTTTCTATGCTTCATCATATTGAGTTCTGAAAATAACTTCATCCTGGATTGGTTTTCCAATTTCACACCAGTATTGTGTAAATCNNGCGCTTCTTAATGTCTTTGAGTCAACAATATTAAACTGAAAATGGAATCCACCCTTTCTCATATAAGCTCTTACAACGTCAAGAAGCTTTCTTGTTCCATTAAGTCCTTTTACTGCTGATGGATGAAGCTTCAGATTCATCTGAGAATTCTGATGAATTCCGTGGTCATAAACAGTTGCCGATTCAAACAATGCATAAAGTCCGTTCTTGTCTGTTCCAGGTGCTGCTGACAAAGAACCATCTGAATATGTAGTTCCCGCAAGTCTGGAATCAGCTGTACCTAATGTTATAAAGCCTTGAGGACCATGTGTTGAAACTGATATCTGGCATAAGTATAATGGCTTTCCATAATATGAATGATAGCTGTGTACCATGTCATACATGTCATATTCATATCTCTTAAGCAATTGATCAACATATGGTATTGCATTGCCATATTTTGGAGCATTTACGCAAGCTGCAAATATTTCTTCGTATTTAGGACTGTTTTCAGTGCTTTCTCTGAAGTCTGGTGAGAATACACCTGTTTCATAAGCAGTCTTGAAACCAAAGTTGTTAATCATTGCATCTGTCATTTCTTCAATTGTAAACTTATTGTCATCATATACATTTTTCTTAATAGAAGATAATGAGTTGATTAATGTGATAGTTCCGCATGATACCACATTGATGCTGGCATTGTATCTAGCTCCCATATTGCCGAGGTGCTGGCCTTTTTTGAAACAGTCAGGTTTCAACAAAGAGTTGACAGCCGGCATAAGGTATTTTCTCCATACATCCATCTGAATGTTATTTACTTTGTTAAGAATAAGAATTGAATCATTCATGTATTGTTTCCATTGATCATAAACAACTTCAAAGGAATCAAGCTTTCTGTTATGAGCTGGATATACCCTTTTCCCTGTTCTCTTATCCACACCGTTTGTCAATACTAGTTCAAGTATCTTAGGCATTGCTAAGAAGTGAACCCCTGTACCGCAAGTTGGTGAAGCTCCTCCAGGAACCCAAGTTACTTTTCCATCGAAATGCAATGGCTGGAAGCAACCAGGTGAGGATTCAAGACATCCTCCAAGGCACCATGCTCTTGCATCTTCAAGGTTCATGCCTTCCGGTCCATAGTTGTCAAGCATGTAGTTCATGCCGCCTTGGTTGTTCATCCATGCAGGATATCCAAGTCCAAGTTTTGTGCAAGCTGCAGCTTTCATTAGAAAATCTTCAGGTGTTTTTTCATCATACAAAANNAAATATTCCAAAGGCGTAACTGCTGTAAGACCTTCTTTGTTCAATCCGCCCATCGACAAGTTATTGAATGTATTTCCTGAAAGAACGCCACCTGATACTCCAGCTGATGCAAAACATTCTATACAAGTTATTTTGATTCTGTATAATTCAAGAATTTCTATTACTTCTTCATCTGTCATGATTCCTTCACGGATGTCATGTTCATAGTATGGCTGCAATACCTGTCCAAGTCTTCCTATAGATAATCCAGACATTGCATCTTCGTTAGTAACACCTAAATGACAGCATACCGTCAATTGTATAGCTTCCCAGAAGTTTGCAGGCTTCTTATGTGCAATATTATGCATAACTTCTTTGATTTTTTCGTAATTAGCTTTTAATTCAGGATCTGTCTCAACGGAAGCAAGATAAGCTGCTTGCTTTGAATAGTTTTCACACCATTTGCTCAAACCCATTACGATTTCTTTCATAGCTGCATAGTAATAACCTCTGCTCATACCAAGGATTCCGTCATCACCTGCTTCACCCATTACTTCAGCCATTCTTTCATTACATATTTCTATGATTCTATCAAAACCATATTCTAAAGGAACATAATAGTTTGATACTTCACGTCCTTGTGCAATTGCAAAGGAGTCAAACATACAAACAACACTATCCATCAAATCTCTATATTGTCCATACCCAGGTAATGTTCTTGAATATTTATCACTTATATCTTCTATGGAAATGCCTCTCCAAGGTTCAGAAGTTTTTACAAGTACCGGGATTTCTTCTTTCCTCATACCAAATTTCTTTGCAAGGGAAATAATATTTCCATAGCTTTTTGTAACGTTTCCACCACCGGCGCCAACGATACTAACAGCATCAGCTTCATTTTCGGCAGGAGCATCAACTTCTGCCATCAGAGCATCTGCTTGAGCAAGGAAGAAGCTTGATGTGGTCCATGGAAATGGAAATCCGCCTCTGATATTTTTAGTTTTGTTCATAACAATTTTTTCATAAGGCTGAATAGTTGGGGTCATGTGTGCTAAAGCTGATCCCATAGCTCTGGCTCTCCTAACTTCGATTATTTCGCCATCATTTTCCCACCAGCTTCTGTTGTACCAGTATGGAACTTCCATATCTGCAGTAACTTTTAAGGTGTAATAAATTTCCATTAACCTTTTTGAAGATTCTTTTGCTTCTGGTATCTCAGTTTCCAATTGTTCGTCTACTCGTACCATATCTATGCCACGTGATCTTAAAACATCTTGTAATTTTGTTTCATTAGAACTCATAACAATTCCTCCTTGTTAAATTTGACTCATTATACCTCTATAAAAAATTTAAGGTTAGTGAAAACTGCACAGTTTTATAATCTTTCCCACAACCAATTCTTACGATTTGTTTGATATTTCATGACAAATCTTGATTTATTTTTCATTTGTTAAATAAATTTAATAATATCGTTGCAAATTATATATGATAATATTTTATCAAAATTGTTTTTGTTAAAGACTACCTGTATAAAAAAAGTTAATCTCGTTAAAATCATTTTTATTAACTCTGAAATGTTTAAGAATAAAAAGCTTACCAATCATTAAAAAAAGTTTAAATTATTGACATTTTTCGACATTAACGAAAATACAAAAGACACCAACCTATTACAGTCAGTGCCTCTCATCAAGTGGTTAATTACATATTGCTAACTTTGTCGATCTCATGTGCTTCTTTATATTTTAAGCGAGTAGCTTTTCCTCCCCTAATGTGTCTTTCAGACTTGTTTTTAAGCAAAACTTTTTTAACTTCGCTTGCAGCTGGAGGGTTCAATTTGGGAAGACGTTCTGTTACATCCTTATGGACCGTACTTTTGCTGACGCCGAACTTTTTTGCAGTCTGCCTTACAGTAGATTCAGTACTTATAATATATTCCGCAATTTCCATGGCTCTCCGTTCTATGTAATCTTTCATGTTTAACCCCCTTTGGCATTATACCGTCTTATTTTAATTTTTATGCATTTATTTGTCCTATTAGAACCTTTACATTAATTAATATAGTCCATGGGGTTAACATTTTTTCCGTCAACCAACAATTCAAAGTGCAGGTGGGCTCCATCTGATGCTTCAATACTGGCTGTCTTACCTACGTTTCCGATTGCCTGCCCCTTACTCACATGTTCGCCTACCTTTACAGTGGCTGATGCTAAATTGCTGTAAAGAGTTTTAATTTTATCTCCATGATCAATAACAACTTCTGTACCTGACAGTTCCGATGTATTGACAGACATTACTGTTCCCGCCAGTGCCGATTCAATAAGAAGTGTATCTTTTGGCTTGGGTCTNNAGTGTATCTTTTGGCTTGATATCCACTCCCTTATGTACTCTCCATTCTCCTATTGCTTCGTAGTAAATGAGGTCGTCCATTGTAAACTCTCTGTATATTTCGCCAGCCAGTGGAGTTTTCATCGAATTCAAATCACTTTTATTGTTCGGGGAATCTTTATCTTTATCCTGATCATTGTTTGCATTCTCATAATCCTTGATTATACCTTCAACATAATCCTGATATGGATCTAAGTTAGCGCCTATGTTTTCATTTTCGGCATCTTTTCCTGACAAATTGTTTCCTTTATCTGGACCCGGAGTTGAAGAATATCTCCAAACTATTGCAGTGGCTAAAGTAACGACACAAAGAGCAATTATAAAGAAACTTGTATCTCTGTGCTTCAGTTTAATAAAGAAATTTTGCATTTTCATTTTTGCATTTTTAAATCTTTTATTTTTCATACAATACTCCTG
>DOON01000032.1:2341-5432 GCA_003514865.1 Clostridiales bacterium | reverse complement strand
ATTGTTCCCTGTATAATGCTTATCCAGATTATTTTTTATCTGGTTCAGCTTTTCTTCATTCATTCCCACGCCATCGTCCTTCACGACTATTTTCAGAATGTTGTCCTCTTCAAAAACAGATATTCGTATGGCCCCACTGCCAAGCTTCGGCTTAATTCCATGGTAGATTGCATTTTCAACCAGCGGCTGAATCAGAATTTTAGGCAGGCTGCACTTATATAATTCCGTATCACAGTCTATGTTGTATTCTAAAATATCTCTATATCTGAACTGCTGTATAACAAGATAGTTTTTAACATGCTCCAGCTCCTTTTCCAGAGTGATGAATTCTTTTCCCTTGCTTAAGGATATTCTGAAAAATGAAGACAGCGATACAATGAGCTCAGACAATTCATTTGCACCGTGCTCCAGAGCCTTCCACTGAAGCGTATCCAGCGTATTGTATAAGAAATGGGGATTAATCTGCGACTGCAGAACCTGAAGCTCCCTCTGCCTCTCCTCCTTTTGCTGTTGGTATACCTTGTGCATTAATTTTTTTATATCTGCAACCATGATGTTGAAATCTTCCGCAAGATCTGACAATTCATCATTTCCGTTTAAAGTTATGCTCGTTTCCAGTCTCCCCTGACGCACATCCTGCATTGCACCGCTGAGGATGCGTATTCTCTTCGTAGCCAGATTGCTTACAAGAAAGCTCACACTTATGGCAACAAACAACAGCACAATTCCAATGCCCACGAGGGATTTCGCAAGCAGCTCCGCGTCCCTGAACAGCTCTGATCTGTGCACGGCAGTACACAAAAACCAACCGTAGCTGTTGGGTATGGGTGCATAAAACACCACATAATCCGTATTTTCCTCCACCACATCCTTGTATGAAACCTTGGAATCCGAATTGTAGGGTATATGCTCAATTATATTTCTAACAAGAGAATCTGACAAACTTTCATCAACATTGGTATATATTGAACCCGAACTGTCAGCTATCAGTGATTTCCCGTTATAAAAGGACAGGTTGTCTGTCAGCTCCGTTAATTTCTTAAGCGAAATAGCTGCGGCAACAAATCCAACTTTTTCGGAAGCCTTGCTGAATATGGGATAGCAGGCAACTGTAATAAGGCTCCCGTCGGTCTTTGAGTTCACGGGCTTACTTATGACATATTCAGCCTCGGAAAAAAGAGCCTCCCTGAAGTAATCCCTGTCAGACACATCTATAGTCTGGTTTTCCGTTATATATTCTATACCATCAAGCCGGTTGATAGCAAAGGTACCGTAGTCATTTCCGTAATATGAATCCATATCACTGCTCAGCTGATTTACATACGACTTGAGNNTTATCCTCCATTGAAACAACAGTAGGTGTCCTGCTGATGGTATGCAGCTCACGTATTCGTTGTGCCAACCATGCTCCCGCTTCATTTGCTTTCGATTCTATGAGCTGCGTGCTCAGGGTTTCCGTAAGCCTGTGGTTGTAATCATTTATTCTCATGCTTATTATAACGGCCGCTGCACAAAAAAATGTAGTTAAAAACAGCGATAATATGGCGGTCAGTTTTCTTCGAAGTTTCATTTTTTTCCTCACAAGTTCATAAAAGTTAAAACATTGGGCAATTTAATATAAAGACAACAATTAAGAATTATAATACAATGTTAAAAGAAAAACAATACATTTATCTACTTGGAGGAAATATGAAAAGATTTTTACCTTTTTTGCTTATTCTTGCATTAGTGCTGGGAATGGCAGGATGCAGCACCAATAAACCTCAGGAGCAGAAACAGAACAAGCCTGAGGAAGTAAAATTAAACGGTACCTACGAAGGAACAGGAATAGGAAGGGGCGGCAATATTGTAGTTGAATTGACAATTGCAGATAACAAGATTTCCGGTATTAAAGTAAAAGACCATCATGAAACAGAGGGATTAGCTGAAGCCATGAACATAATTACAGATGCAATGATTGCCACAAACAGCATAGATGTAGATTCTGTTTCAGGAGCAACCTTGACCTCTGCAGGCTTTAAAACAGCCGTTAGAGATGCCTTTTCAAAGACAGGTTCCAATGCGGATGTACTCGTTAAAGCAGGCTCTGTTGAAATAGAGAAAAGAGAATCTGAATATACAGCTGATGTCATCGTAATAGGTGCTGGTGGTGCTGGCATGACAGCGGCCGTAGCAGCTGCCGACAAGGGCGCCAGCGTAATTGTTCTTGAAAAAATGCCCATACAGGGAGGAAACACTCTCATATCAGGCGGTGAATATGCCGCACCGGGAAACTGGATACAGGAGAAGGAAGGTATTGAAGACAGCGCAGAGCTGTTTTACAATGACATATTGAAGGGCGGAGATAACCAGAACGACCCTGCACTCGTAAGAGTACTTGCAGATAACGCACTGGCGGGAGCAACATGGCTGAAGGATTATATAGGGATGGACTTTGAGGACTACATGCTGTTCTTTGGAGGACACTCTGTTGAAAGAAGCCTTGTTCCAAGAAATGCAACCGGATATGAAATGATACACAAGCTTACATTGAAGCTTGAAGAAAAAAATATACCATTGCACAAAAATACCGCTGCAACTGAGCTGGTTAAAAATCAAGACGGCAAGGTTGTTGGAGTAAAAGCTGAATATGAAGGAAAGACAATAACATATAGTGCAAACAAAGCTGTAATCCTTGCAACCGGAGGATTTGGAGCCAATATAGACATGAGAGTCAAGTATAACAGCAATATGAATGAAAAAATTCTCTCCACAAATACAGTTGGAAGCATGGGAGACGGAATAGTTATGGCTGAAAATGCCGGAGTACAGCTTGTTGACATGGAATATATCCAGACATACCCAACATGCGACGCCCAGTCAGGTGCATTGCTGTATGTCGGAGACGTTCGTATGGAAGGACGTTCAATACTTGTAAATAAGGAAGGACGCAGGTTTGTGGAAGAACTGGAAAGAAGAGACGTTATTTCAAATGCTGTAATTGAACAGACAGATGGAGTGTCTTACATGTTCTGGGATGAATCCGCAATGAAGGACAGCGGTGTTAATGTAACTCACGAAGCGGAATATAACGGGCTAATTCTGAGAAAAC
>DOON01000032.1:0-2332 GCA_003514865.1 Clostridiales bacterium | reverse complement strand
GCGATGCAATCGCAGATATAACAGTATTCGGAAGAATCGCCGGAGAAAATGCAGCAAAATAAATAGGTATATTAAAGGGGCGATACAGTTCGCCCCTTTATTTATACCCAGCCTCTTTCCTTATACAACTCATACCCTTCTTTAAGAGCATATTCAATTTCTTTTTCCAGACCTTCATTAAGCTTCTTGATATGAAAACAGGATTTACCCTTTAGAAGCTTCAACAGCTCGGGGCTGAACAGCTTCTTCATCTTTTCAGGCTCCTCATATATGGGCATGTAGTAAAAACCCACATAACTGCTCTGTATTATCAATCCTGCGAAAAACACTTCATTTTTCTTTCTGCCGTCTATTACCACATCCTTTACAGACCACAAATCGTACCTGCTGTCCATATCAAATTTAGCAATCAGCGGACTTTCGTACTTTTTCAATTGTAGCTTCAATCTATTGTATATTTCAATCAGATTCTCGTTCATAGCCTCTCCTTTAAATGGGATACCGTTAGTCACAAAGTTCGTGGAGCACTCATATCTTCACATTTTAATTATAGTATAGTGATAATTATTTATCTACAAATATTTGAACCTTCATAAAGGATTATCGCTTATAACCTAAAATGGCGATGAATAAGTCTGCACATTCATCGCCATTAGGTAATTTTAAGCTTTATTGAATATTATCTTAAGCTGTCTCCTTTTTATCTTCGAAGAACTCTTTTTTAAGATTAACAACTGTTCTGCTCAGGAATATAAGTCCTATAAGGTTGGGTATTGCCATCAGTCCGTTTGCCGTATCTGCCAACGACCAAACAAATTCCAATCCTCCAACAGAACCTATAACAATAAATATTATCCACAGATACCTTATAGGCATTATGCACTTTGGCCCAAATAAATATTCTCCCGCTCTCTCGCAGTAATAATTTACTGTTATAAGGCATGAATATCCGAACAATAAGGCTGAGCCCAAGACAATATAGCTTCCTATATTTCCGGGAAGTGTTGCATTGAATGCTCTCATGGTTAATGCTACACCTGAAACTCCGGTAGTCCATTCACCTGATACAACTATTGTAATTGCTGTTATTGTACAAATTATAACTGTGTCTATAAAGACTTCCGCAATACCCCATATCGCTTGCTCAACAGGGTGATTAACCTGGGCGCTGCTGTGGATTATAGGTGAGCTTCCCATACCAGCTTCGTTTGAGAACAGTCCTCTTGCAAATCCCATTTTTATTATTTGCCCTAAGGCTGCACCTGCAAAGCCTCCTGTTGCAGCAATCGGTCTGAATGCACTTGAAAATATCAGCTGAAATGCCCCCGGAATTTCACCTATGTTTAAAACCAATACTAATACCCCCGCAGCAATATATATTCCACCCATAAAAGGCGCCAGGTATTCACATACACGCCCCATCCTCTTCACTCCGCCCAATATTACAACTCCTGTGGCTGCAGCAAGCACAATACCGGTTATTACGGGTTTTATTCCCCACTGTTCCTGAACGGAAAGAGCCACCGAATTTGTATCAACGACTGCTCCCATTATAAAATATGTTATGATTACCATCACACAGAAAAAATATGACAGAAATTTATTCTTCATGCCTTTCTCAAGATAGTACATGGCACCTCCGGCAACGGATCCATCCTTCATTTTCTCACGATATTTGATTCCCAAGGCTATCTCCGAAAATTTGGTCGCCATTCCGAAAAATGCAGATACCCACATCCAAAATACCGCTCCCGGACCTCCTATTGCTATGGCAGTTGCCACACCTGCTATATTCCCTGTTCCTACTACCGCTGCTATTGCAGAAAGTCCTGCCTGCCCGGATGTGATATCTCCTTCAACCCCCTCAGGCTTCTTGAACATTTTTCCTAAAGTGTTTTTCATTATGAAGCCAAAGTTAATTACCTGCGGAAAACCTAATCTTACAGTTAAAAAAATACCTGTTCCAACCAGCAATGCAATCATATACGGTCCCCACACAAGACCATTAAGCCAGTCATTAATTTGTACAACCTTATCCATATCTTCCTCCTTCGATTGTTTGTTAAGCATTAATAAGCAATTAATGTGCCAATCCTCGAATCGGACAAGGCTGCGTGTTTAGCGATGAGTCCACCCCTGCTTGTATAATTTATTTCACAGTATGTAAAGTTTATTTCATTTATAGGGATATATTATATTCGTACAGCTTGTTGTACAACTGTCTCCGGCTTATGTCCAGAACCCTTGCGGCTTCACTTATATTGTTATCGCACCTGTTCAGTACATGCTTTATATATCTTATTTCCGAGTCCTGCCTTATCTCTCTCAAGCG
>DOON01000283.1 GCA_003514865.1 Clostridiales bacterium | reverse complement strand
AGCTAATATTTATTGTATTTTTATATACAGTGGAGCAATACCAATTAGTAGCGCATTCGCTGCCTCTATTTTTCCCTCTGTTGTATTTCCGTAGTATTCTATTGCTTTTTGGATTTCCTCCTGCTCTATTTCCTTCAGTGTCCTTATTTTATCTTTTTTGGTATCCCTGTGCCTCTTTTTCTTAATGTTAATAGGAAGAGAGCCGTCGTTAATTATTCCGTTCTCCATCATATTGACCATAAATTCTACAGTATTTTCGAGCTCTCTTACATTTCCATACCAAGGATAGCCTATGAGTTTTTTCATAGTATCGTCTTCTATTTTTATAAAATTTTTACCGAACAGCTTTCTGTAATAATGTATGAAATGAAATATTAAATCCTCTATGTCTTCTTTTCTTTCCCTTAATGGAGGAATTTCCACGGGTATGACGTTAAGCCTGTAATACAGGTCCTCACGAAACTTATTTTCATTTATCATTTGTCTCAGGTCCTTATTTGTAGCAGCAATTATCCTCACATCAAGAGGAATGACCTGATTTGAGCCAATACGTGTTATCTTTTTGTCTTGAATTACCCTCAATATTTTAGACTGTAAGTAAATAGGCATATCACCTATCTCATCCAGAAAAATCACACCTTTGTTAGCGAGCTCAAATTTCCCTATCTTTCCATTAGGGTCANNGTTTTACGTATCCAAACAGCTCACTTTCAAGCAACGGCTCAGGTATGGCGGCACAATTTATAGCTACGAACCTGTTGTTCCTTCTGTCTGAATTCTGCCATATGGCCGTTGCAACAACTTCCTTACCGCTTCCGCTTTCTCCCGTTATAAGCACAGTTGAAAATGAATTTGCAACCTTTTTTATTTCTTTCTTTATCTCGGTTATTTTTTGGCTGCTTCCAATTATCTTGTCCGTATTAAGGGCATTTACAGTTGATGTCATGGCATAAATATTTGACTGAACATTGTTTAGGTCTCTGAACAGCATAACTTGCTTGAATATGGGATTTTCAGGCACATTATAAATATCTCCTATTACTGTATTTACATTTTCGCCTATCCTCACACGATATTCCTTGCTGTTATTGACAGTATCACCTGTAGCCTCTATATAAATCTTTTCGTTGTTTATTGTTCTTGTTATCCCCAGCTGCTTCTTTGCGCTTAAATTTATGGTGTCCACATTTCCTTCATTGTTGATGATTATTGCGCCTTCATCCATGCTTCTGGTTATAATTTTAAGCATGTTTAAAACAGCACCTTTGCTTTTAGACTCTTCATATTCATAGGCCTTGGTTGCAATGAAGTCTGCTATTTGCTCCAGAAACTCAAGATAATTGTCGAGACTTTNNTCATTGGCACAGGCCATTCCGATTACGCCAATAATCTGCCCCTTCATGTTTACGGGCATGGATATCTCAAATTTTTCATGGCATTCGCCTTTTATTTTACAGTCTCTGCATCTTTCATCATTACCGGGCTCATATACTATCTGTCTCTCCCCTGTTGCAATTGCATTTTTATAGACATGAGAATTTTCCGATACATCCTCATTTATTCCTTCGCTGAATATTCCTGTACCGGCTACTCTTATAAGCTTGGAGTTAACAACCTCAACGTCAACCTTTGCTATTTCGGCGGTGATCTTTGCATATTTCTGAACAGTGTCTGCTATGTTAGACAAATTGTACATAAATATCACCTACAATATTTTAACTTTGTACAAAAATTATACCATAAAAACACTTCAAGTAAAGCAAAAAAGAATTTTCGTATCTATCATATTAAATAAATACCCAATTTGTAGTGAGGTTTTTCTTCCTTGAATAAAAAATATCTGAGCCAGTCATCTAAAACAATCGCAGCTGCAGATAGAATGAACCAGCCCACACTGTAATGCAGGCTCACCTGCCCCCATAAGTTGAACGGAAGATTGCTGTAATCCCATATACTCATATTCAAACATTTATTCAGTACAATTCCGGCTGCGAGCTCAATAAGCGTCACAATAACAGCTGCTACGAGCTGCTGTTTCCAAATCGGTGTATCAAANNTATTCATTAATCAGTCCTATAAGAACAAAACAAAGACCTCCCACAAAAAACATACTCACATGACTGTATCCTCTCCACAAGGTTTCAATAAAATAATAAATTATGCCACCTACAATGAATAGAACCATATTCTTGTATATCTGCCTCAAAATAATCACCTCTTGCTATATCTATGCGGTATGCGTATTGTATAGTAATTCTACTCTAATGGAAAATTAAAAAAAGCCCTTCTAAATTCATTTGAATTAATGAAAGGTCTCTAAATTTTATTTATTATCTGTTATTTGTATTGCATGCAGCTATTACATCATACCCATTAATTTTAATTGTTACTTTAACTGATTAGCGTTAATAAAAGTGCATGAAATAGTCATTTGTTTATATATGATTTACTTATAAATTGATAACAATGCGTTAGCAAGTTGTTAGCAAGACACCGCCGCCGTACTTGATAATTAAGACTTATTCCAAAGGCAGTGTAAAAATGCTGACGGAAAACAAAAATGATATTAAAATACATAAAAAGGAGAACTAATTCCTGTCTTTCTTGTTAATAACTCTATCTTTTCCAATATCTTTGTTTTTAATCATATAATATCCGATAACTGCTATTAGCAATGAACTTAAAGCATCAACTATTATATCAGTCATTGTATCTCTTAATGCCGCATTTCCTATTAATATTGTACCATCATCAACAATGAATTTCTGCATATTAGTACCAAACACCACATCAGCAAGGAATTCATACATCTCCCATACCGCGCCAGCAGCTAACGCAAAACAAAAAGCAAATATAGCTACAAAAAGAGGGCTTAAGTTAATATTTAAAAATTTTGTATTATTAAAGTAGCATACAAGACTAAATCCTAATGCTCCAAGCATCCCACCGCTAAATGCATGCAGAATGACATCCCAATAAGGTATTAAAGAATAGAAACTTCTTACCTCTCCAAGATATATAGCACAGTAAAGAAAAATGAAGTACATCACTTCCATTTTATTAGGTATATCTACAGACAACTTACGTTCTACAATTGATGGAACAGCCATAAGAACAATTCCTGATATGCATTGTAGCAACATTATTATATAATCCATTTTTGATTTTTCATAAATATCTTCACTAATATCAGAAGGGGCATTGACTAATTTTATAATAGTAAAAATTATTGAAAGTATTAGAGAAATGAAAAGTAATATTCCTATAATCCACTTCCAATTTCTTTTTCTTTTAGGGCTTTTATAATTCATTTTTTCCTCACATTTTATTAAATAGTAATAACTTGCCACTGAGCTGTATGGTATACACTATATGCACGTGTTATACTAGTGAATGTTTTCCAATTGTAAAAGTTGCCAAAGAAACTCTTAATCACCATATATGCATTTTTCAATTTTGCTCTATAATGCATTTTGGGATTCCTAATTACTTATTATTATATAAACTTTTCTGCTACTGAAATAAAAATCCCGAGCACGATGCCCGGGAAAAAATTTTTAAAAAAGGTCTATTATGCTGTGGAACGAATATCCTGTTATTATCTGATTTTGTGAAGTTGAATAGACTGTGTTGCTATCTTATGCTTGTACATCATATCTGTGACACACTACAGGGAATAGGCATCAAGTCGAGGCGGAGTTAAAACAATTCCCTAGCTTTTTGAGAAAACAGGACATATAGTCACACTTTTTTAGCTGCAGTATATAATACTGGTAAGTTTGTCTTTAGTAAAGAAGGTGAATTTTGTGTGGAATAGAAATATTGCTGGCGAAAGAAACAGACGAGATTGTGACTGTGTTTTCGATTGTTTAAGAGAATTACTTGAAGACGCATTTGAAGAAGATAATTGTAACCGAAATCGTAAATGTTGCTGTAGAAACAACGAAGATGTTCGTGGTGAAAGAAACAGGCGAGATTGCGACTGTGTTTTCGATTGTCTAGGAGAATTACTTGAAGGTAGAGACGAAGAAGAAAAAAATAGATGTAACAGATGCTGTTTTAGATAGATTGTTTTATACGTCAAAGGTTTCCTAATGAAATAAGAAAAAAACCAGGCTTATTGCCTGGTTAAATTA
>DOON01000284.1:271-4246 GCA_003514865.1 Clostridiales bacterium | reverse complement strand
AGAAAGCCGGACTTGATGATAATACAATGCAGTACCTCAAGTTTTACAGGTGCGAAGAGGCGTTGTTGATGAAGCTATCTAAGGCTATAAAATAAAATAACCAGGCAATTAAGCTTGGTTATTTTATAATTTCATTTGAACCTTTGACGTATAAGATAATCTATCTACAACAGCAACAGCATCTGTTACGTCTATTTCTTTCTTCGTCTCTACCTTCGAGTAATTCTCCTAGACAATCGAAAACGCAGTCACAATCTCGTCTGTTTCTTTCGCCACGGACATCATCGTCTTTACGGCATCGATTACGCCTACGCCTATTTCTTTCTTCGTTTCTACCTTCAAGCAATTCTTCTAAGCAATCAAAAACACAGTCGCAGTCGCATCTTCTTCTATTTCTTTCGCCAGCTATATTACTATTACACATAAATTTCACCTTCTTTACTAAGGACAAACTTGCTAGTATTATATTCTGCAACTAAAAAGGTGTGACCATATGTCCTGTTTTCTCAAAAAGCTAGGGAATTGTTCAAATTCCGCGTCGACTTAACGCTTATTCTCCATAGGGTGTCACGAATATAATGTACAAGCATAAGATAACAACACAGTCGTTAAATCAGATAATAACCGATATCTCTTCTGCAGCATAATGGACCTTTTTTAAAGCTCGTCCCGGGCACCGCGCCCGGGATTTTTTATTTCAACGGATATTACAAAACTTTACATCCTGTTAATCACTTTAATCACTGTGGAAAGGATTAGGCTGACATGGTATAATATCAATTAAATAGAAATTTGTGGAGGTGAATTAGATGTTAGAATTTAAATATGATATTCAATTATTGATTGCGGGAGAGAATCTTGATGAAGGTGCTATTAACGAGTATTTTACAAACAATTTTAAAGGAGATTGTCTCTTGGCGGTAGGAAGCGAAGAACTTATCAAAATCCATTTTCACACTAACGAACCATGGAAGGTATTGGAGTATTGTTCATCGTTGGGTGAAATATATGATATCGTAGTTGAGGACATGGACAGACAGACAAGAGGATTGCGCGGTTAACAATTGAGGTTGTAAAACCTCCTTCAATAAAATATGATATGGCTACTTTGCTTTGGTATCTGAATAGGAGATAATTTTAAAAGGCAGGGTATCTGTATACAAGACAAATACCCTGCCTTTAAATAATCCATATCCAGCCAGCGTTATTCACGAGTGGCTATTTTTTATATATTAGGTGCTACACACGCCCCGAAATGGATTTTATCCCGGAACGCTGATGTTTATTTGTAGCTTGGTTTATTATATGCTTGTACTGATGCTGTGTTACTTTTGCCGTCAAAAAAACGTCAAAAATTTNNTTTATTTTGTTTATTTGCATCTTATTGTATTTCTATTGTAGACTAATTTTGAAAACTTGATATTTACCTACTTTTCAAGCAGTTCACATATTTGAGTATGATATTTGTAACTGACTCTCTTTTATGCACAAAATCAAAAAAATTAAATACTGTATATTAAATTAACACAAAAATTTATCTTGAATATAATAAATAAAAACGAAATTGTGTCAAGGAGGTAATTATGGAGAATTTCAGACATGAAAATATGGAAGCTGCCGAAAATATAAATGCGCAATGTAACTGTGACAGAAGGTCACCTCAGCCTCCGTGTGTTGTTGAGAAGGAAATAGAGGACTGTGTCGGCGGGATTGATTCGTCTTTGCTGTTTTTCTTTTTGATACTGGTTGCCATAGTATGTCAGAGCGATTGTGATATAAGCATGAACACACTACTTTGGTTCTTCCTGCTTTTAGTTGTAATTTGCAACAGATGTTTTTAAAAGAAAAAAGACTGCCTGGGTTACCAGGCAGCTTCTTTACCGTCATCCATCAATTCGATTTCCAGCTTATCAAAATCAATTTCGTCTATGAAATCCTGAGGGTAAAAAGTCACATACTTGAATTTTGAAAATTCGAGCTCATGCTTTTTAAGCCATAGAGGTACGCTGATATCAAGCTTCTGACACAGCTCCTTCAGACATTTATCTCTTTTTTCCGCCGGAGATATATCTTCCTTGTTTTTTACCACAATAGAATTTACTATTCGATTTTTGCTGATTTTTTTTGCCCATAGTCTATACATGTGTCACCAACTATTTCAGTATTGGGGTGTTATCATAAAATCCTTGAATAACCATCCTCCGTAATTTATTTTAGCACCTTTTATTGTTTTTTCCAAGTCTTCGGACACAATAATATCAATTCCGTCAATGTTGTACACCTTGTCATCTTTGGATTGTCTCGCCGAGACAATTCTGTAAGTAAAACCGCTTCAGCCCGCCGGAAATTTGGCAAGCATGATTGGTACATTATGCTCCTGCATAAGAGACAACTGCTGCTTAGCTTTATCGGTAATGCTTATATTCATACAATGCTCCTTAATTGAATGTGGGTACAACTTCAAACCCTTTTCTGAAAACTCCGTTTGCATAATTGATTTCAGCGCCCTTGATTGCGCCTTCTAATTCATCTGATACAATTAAGTCAAAACCTTCAACATTGTAAACCTTATCTTTTTCTGATTGTTTCTCCGAAACAATGCCTAATTCGGCACCACATCAGGAATAGCCTGTTATTTTCAGTTTGATAGGCACCTCATTATTTTTATATTCTTTCATTTTTTCTTTTGCGCTGTCAGTCAATTTAAAATTCATAGTTTTTCCTCCATCGTTATATTTCCACTATAAGGCATTTTCATGCCGTAGTCAGTGACTGTGTCACATTATTTTAACCCCGATTGAGCTGCATATGCTTAGTATAATATTATTAAATTGTTAAATATTCAATAAAACATTTTTGACCTCATTTTTATTTTCAGTCGATACATGAAATTTCTCAACAATTTCAACGGGTCTGTTTTTAATAATACATATGGAGTCTGATAATGTAATGGCTTCGTCCACATCATGAGTAATGAATAATACTGTTCTTTTTCCTGTTTGCCAAAGCTTTTTAAACATGGAAATCATTTCGTTTTTTAATTTTAAATCAAGACCTTTGAAGGGTTCATCCAAAATCAAAAAATTAGATGGATAGGCAAACGCCCGGGCCAGTGAAACTCTCTGGCACATTCCTCCGCTTAAAGCCTTGGGAAGGTAATCCTCATAACCTGTCAATTCCACCATATTAATATAGTTATTGATAATACTTACCCGTTTTTCATCGTCATAAACATTTTTCAGCACGAAATCAATGTTCTGGTAAACACTGTACCATTCAAGGAGCCTGGGTTCCTGAAACACATATGAATATAAAGCTTTTTCGGCACCTCTTATTTCTCCGCCTTCAATGGGAATAAGGCCGGCGGCAATGTTGGCTATTGTAGTTTTTCCCACACCCGAAGGACCGAAAAGGCATGTGATTTCATTTTCTTTGAACTCAATGCTGAAATTTTTCAAAATTTCAAGACTATCAAATTTTTTTGTCACATTAATCAAACTAATCATAATTCCTCGATTTAAACAGTTTTTTCAGTGCATTTTCGAAAATATAGCTTAAAAATATAATTATTGCGGTCCAGGCGAACAGGTCCGGTATTTCCAGATAGACCTTTGAGTCATACAAGTATCTGCCTATGGAATACTTGGGAAGGCTCAATATTTCTGCTGCGGATGTAACCTTCCAGCCTATACCCAGAGCGGATATCATGGATGCCTTGATGTAGGGAAGAGCTGAGTAAAAATAAACAGATTTTATTATTTGCTTTTTTTTTATGTTATAAATCCTGCACACCTGAAGAAGCCTTATATCTGCTGATTTTATTCCGCTTACTGTATTTGTCCATATTATTGGATAGCACATGAGGAATGCCACAAAAATCGGAACATTTGTATCTCTGAACCACATAATTGCAATAATGATTATGGACATTACAGGCACGGTGCGTATGGTTCCTATTAAGGGGCTGAACAAATC
>DOON01000284.1:0-261 GCA_003514865.1 Clostridiales bacterium | reverse complement strand
TGAGAGCCTGAAAGACAGCATAAGGAGAAGGGAGGTAAATCTCCCGATTAATAATCAGAGATAATATCTCCCATGCGGCAATCCAAAATAGTATTATATATATTTTTCTGTTTTTACCTTTCAAAATAGAATGTATCATCTGGCATAGCTCCTCCTACGGAAGCAGGGTTGGAATCAAACAGAACCTTGTAGAAGCTGTTGAGATTTGCTTTTGCTTCCTGTGCCGGTACGAACGAAATTCCGCAAAAAGGAATAGCTTTT
>DOON01000131.1 GCA_003514865.1 Clostridiales bacterium | reverse complement strand
CACTTACTTCCTTACTTTTTTTCCTTAATATTTCATCGCCTTCATATCTTAAATTTCTTAAAGCCATATATCCTCCTATATTGTATCTGTATTTATATTAAAACTAACTCTTATATTTTCCAAGTCCTTTTCCATGTAGACGCTCCGAAGAATTTTTTTCAAATTGCTCAAAGCGTGATTTGAAACCTTTATAAATAAATTTATTCTGTATTCGTCATTTACCTTGTATATGGAATGCTGCACCGGTCTGTACAGCAGCAAGCTTCTTTCCTCAACCATATCCGTCACAAGATTTTTAAGCTCTTCATATTTATCATATGCAATTTTATTAATTAGCTCTTCATTTCTTGAAATAAGGCATATATTTATTATATTGATAAATGGCGGAAATGCAAATTCTTTTCTAAGTTTTAATTCTTCATTAATAAAAACTTCATAATTATTGGCTCTTGCGGCGTTGATTATAAAGTTCTGTGGCTCATAGGTTTGTACGTAAACCCGCCCCTTCTTGCTTCCTCTCCCTGCCCTGCCGCTTACCTGGGTTATAAGCTGGAAGGTTTTNNTAATTTAAAATTGCATCAGCTGAAAGCACTCCCACGGTTGTTACCTGTGGAAAATCAAAGCCCTTGGCAAGCATCTGGGTGCCGATTAATATATCAATTCTTCCCGCCTTAAAATCCTGATATATATTTTCATATGCATCTCTGTCTGTCATGGAGTCCAAATCCATTCTTTCCACAGCTGCCTTTGGAAACAGCTGCTTAACAAGCCTTTCAACATGCTGAGTCCCCGCGCTGAACTGCTCTATTTTATCGCTTCCGCACTTCGGGCAGCTGTACAGCATTTTTTTTGTCCTTCCACAGTAGTGACATTTAAGCATGTTGCCCCTTATATGGTATGTCATTGAAACATCACAACGGTCGCATTTCACAACATGCCCGCACTTCTTGCAGGACAGAAATCCCGAATATCCTCTTTTGTTTAAAAACAGTATTACCTGTTCCTTTCTGGACAAAGACAGCTTCATGCTCTCATACAGCTCTTCGCTGAGCAGTGTGTTGTTTCCCTTATCCAGCTCAGCGCTCATGTCCACTATTTTTATATCTGGCATCTGGTTGTTTACACGCTTTTTAAGCTCAATTTTCTCTATCTGCCCCTTCATTGCCATGAAGTACGTGTTCACCGATGGGGTGGCTGTGCCTAGCACTACCTTCCCTCCCAGCATATGCGCCATTTTTATGGCAACCTCCACTGTATCGTACTTAGGCGATGTGGAGGATATGTAGCTGTCCTCATGTTCCTCATCAATGACTATAGCTCCAAGCTTTCTTATTGGTGCAAATATTGCGGAACGGGCACCGATTACCACATCAGCCTCCCTGTTGTATACCTTGCTCCACTGTATGAATTTTTCCTTCTTGGTAAGCCGTGAATGAAATACGGCAATTTTATTTCCAAATCTTTTCTTAAATCTTTCTATCGTCTGTGCCGTTAGAGAAATTTCCGGAACAAGCATTATGCTTTGCTTATTTTCTTTTATATAATGCTCTATGATGCTCATATACACTTCAGTCTTGCCGCTGCCCGTAACTCCCTGCATGAGAAATACTTTGCTTTCAGATGAAATAACACTGCCGCATGCATTCCGCTGCTCTTCATTAAGGACCGGTCCATCAGAAATGCTGAGCTCTTCCTCTTCATCATACAGAACATATTCTTCCTTCAGCACATTCTTTTTAATGAGGTTGTTTATTATTGCCGCAGATACTCCAAGCTCTTCCGAAAGCTTCTTCAAGCTTGCTCTTTGCTCATTCCTGAGGTAATTTAATACCTTTGCCTGATTTTCTGTCCTTTTGATTCCATTGCTGTCTGCATCCTCATTTTCTGCAAGAGAAACATATTTTTCATAAGCACTTTTTCCGTTAATCTTTTCTCTGCTTGCAAGCTCTATGAGCCCCTTATCCTTCAGACCGTTAAGAATTATATATATATCGCTTCCAGCGTAGGATTTCTTCAATTTTTCAAGCTCCGGAGGGCCTGCTTTAATAAGTGCGTAAAGCTCTTTTTCCCTTTCATTTAACAGTTCATTCAAAACCAACTCTGTCGATTGTGGCTGCACAACCTTCACGGTTATTATGTGCTCATATTTTATCATGGCGGGAATCAAAAGCCTCACAGCATCGGAATACTTGCATATATAGCGTTCTCTTATCCAAAATACCAGTCTTATCATTTCGGGACTTACTACGGGATAATCGTCAATTACATCCTCTATGGGCTTGATTTTATTCTCCGGAAGTTCACATGAGCTGTCAACTGAAACTATGAGAGCATCTATCATATGCCTGTTTCTACCGAAGCTGACCTTAGCACGTCTTCCCGGCTCTGCTCTTTCCTCAAGCCCCTTTGGCACACCGTAGGTAAAAAGCTGGTCTATGCTCTTTGAATTGTTGTTTAATATTACCTGAACAAAATAATTATACATAAATACTCCCGCTGGTGAAAATGAAATAATCAGTCCGGGGACTGATTATTAATTATTCGTTGGATTCTTCCTCTTCTGCCTCAGTCTCGGAAACTTCGGCTTCTTCTGCTTCAGCTCCCTCTTCAGAGCTCAGCTCTTCACCGGATTTTCCCTCCTCCGATTCCTGGAGATCTTTAAGATATTGGTCGTACTCATAAATAGGCTGGTACTTGTCTTCGTAAAATTCTTCAATAGCGATTGCCACCGGTTTTGTTGTAGCGGTTTTCACCATTACGTCCGAGCCGTCGATTATTTGCCGCGCTCTTTTTGAAACCACTGTAACAAGAGAATATCTACTGTCCACCATATCTATTAATTCGTCAATTGATATTTTTTTCATTCTATACCTCTCTGATTTTGTTTATAATTGCATTTTTCCTGATTGCACGGTTCTTTTCCGCATTGATTATGCATTGTATCTTTCCCACTGCTTCGTCCACCTGATCATTCAGCACCACATAGTCATATTCAAAGGCGTAGTTCAATTCATCATATGCGCATTGCATCCGTTTGAGAATGGCATCCTTTGAATCAGTTCCTCTTCCTTCGATTCTGTTTTGCAGCTCCTTTAATGACGGAGGAAGTATAAATATAAATACTCCCCTCGGACAGTTTTTCTTTACCTGAAGTGCTCCCTGAATATCTATTTCCAGTATAATATCATTTCCATCCTGAAGCTGTTTAAACACCTCTTCCTTCGGTGTTCCGTAATAATTTCCGTAAACCCTGGCATATTCAAGAAACTCATCATTATTTATTCTATTTACAAACTCTTCCTCTTCAATAAAAAAGTAACTTTCGCCTTCTTTTTCACCTTCTCTTGGCTTCCGTGTGGTAGCTGACACTGAAACCTTCAAGTCCCTCATAACATCTCTGAGCCTTTTGCATATTGTTCCCTTTCCCGCTCCGGAAGGACCTGATATCACCACCAATAATCCGTTGTCCATCATATTCCTCTATCTAATATTGTGGTTGTTGTTTTCAAATCTCTGTGCCATTGTATCCGGCTGAATTGCCGATAATATCACGTATTCACAATCTGTTATAATAACTGCTCTTGTCTTTCTTCCGTAAGTAGCATCGATAAGCTTNNTTGTATTTGCTCTCTGATTTTCTCCAATAAGTTCTTTATTTCTATAACGATCTGACTTATTTCAAGGTTCCCTATTTTAGATCCTATGGTGTTAATTTCTCTGTTAGATTCCTGAATTATAAAATCAAGCTTCCTTCCCACAGGCCCGCCTTCCTTCAAAACTCCCGAAAGCTGGGACATATGTGACTTGAATCTCACAATTTCTTCATTAATATCACTTTTATCGGCATAAATTACAATTTCGTTGTACAGCCTGTTCTCATCAAGCTCATGACTGCTCCCCAGGAGTTCCTTGATTCTGGCCTCAAACTTTGTTCTGTAATCTGCAACTATTGTTTCGGCATTTTTAGCAATCTCGCCCATGAGCTCCATGGTCTTCTCCATGCTTGACCTTATATCGGCCTTGAGCTGCTCGCCCTCGGAAGCCCTCATGCGAATGAGATTTTCAACAGCATTATTCATTGCTGTCTCAACGCATATGCGAAGCTCCTCTTCATCCTCCGTGTCTTCCTTGGCAACAAGCACGTCCTGGAATTTTATTATTGTATCCAGCGAAACATTGCTGCTTAAATTCAGTTCATTCCTCACTTCATCAATGGCCGTCTTGTACTGCTTAGCCAAGCATAGGTTAGGAACAATTACAGTATCTGACTCACTCAAATAGTCTATATTGATATATACATCTATTCTACCCCTTTGAACGCCGTTTTTCAAGATTTTTCTTATATTATCCTCAAAAAACCGCAGATGTCTTGGTGTTTTAATGTTTATATCGCAATATCTGTTGTTGATTGTCTTAATTTCCGCAGTTATTACTCTTTTGCCGTCGTTGCATTCACCTTTGCCGTAACCGGTCATACTCAATATATCAGCCATTTCATTCTCCAATATCTATATTCTGTATTTATAAACATTTTTAATTTTTGTATCCGAAAAAGAAACATAGTTGTACCATTATTATTTATTATAACACTAAAATTCAATTAGTAAATAAATATTAAAATATTTTCCATGACATAGCACAATAATGTGGTACAATATAGTAACCTTATCGCTAATTTAGTTACTCAGGAGGTCTTAAATGTCACTAGACGGTATTTTTTTAAACAGCATACAAAATGATTTATATAATAAATTAATTGGCGGCAGGGTGGATAAAATCTACCAGCCCGATAAAAACGAGGTGGTTTTAACTATAAGAAACCACGGAGAAAATTACAAGCTTTTAATAACCTCGGCAAGCAGCAACCCGAGAATTCATACAACGGACATAACAAGGAAAAATCCGGAGCAGCCTCCCATGTTCTGCATGCTTTTAAGAAAGCATCTGTCAGGAGCACGGGTTACGGACGTATCTCAAATCAATTTTGACAGAATCCTCGAAATAACCTTTGAATGCAAAGATGAGCTTGATACTACGGTGCATAAATCCATAATAACAGAAATAATGGGCAAGCACAGCAATATTATTTTCATAAATACAGAAAGCCGCATCATAATTGATTCAATTAAAAGGGTGGCTGAAAATGTAAGCTCCGTAAGGCAGGTATACCCGGGACTTAAGTATGTCATTCCTCCACAGCAGGATAAGCTCAATCCATTGGATGCAACAAAAGAATTATTTCTTGACAAAATAAACAACGCAAACGGCGGAATTTTGATTTACAATTTTTTTTACGGAAGCTTCATAGGGCTCAGTCCATTCATAAGTAAAGAAATATGCCATCTGGCAGGACTGAATGAAGGTGCATGCCTGGGAGAACTCACAGCTGAGCATAAAGAGAAAGCACGGATAGCTTTAAATTTCATCATGGATAAGGTCAGAGCAAAGGAATTTTCATTTAATATATATACTGATGAAAATTCGGAACAAATAGGCTTCTACTGCCTTGATGCTGATTATTTGCAGCCTTTCAATAAAAAGCAATACGCTGACCCCGGAATGCTGCTGGATGATTACTATTCGGGGGCAGACAACAAAAATAAAATAAATCAGAGAGTTGCAAGCCTTATAAAAAGTATGAACACAAAAATTGACCGTGACAGAAAAAAGGTTGAAAAACAGCGCAACGAACTTTTAAACGCTGAGGACAGGGAAAAATACAAAATTTACGGAGAGCTTATTATAGCTAATCTCCACAAGGCTCCCGAAAATCACAAGCTCACGGTTGTAAACTACTATGATCCCGAGCAAAGTGAAATCACAATTCCTCTTGACCCGAAGTTGAATCTGTCACAAAACAGTCAGAAGTTTTTCAAAAGATACAACAAGCTTAAAAAAGCTGAAGAAGAACTTCAAAAGCTTATAGAAATATCACTTAATGAAATTCAATATCTGGAAAATATACTCTATTCAATCGAGGCATGTGAAGATATTGATGACCTAGAGGATATATACAATGAGCTCATTTCTGAAGGCATGATGAAGAAAAAAAACAAGGTTAAGAAGACCAAGGAATATAAGCCGGAATTCACAACTTTCATCTCATCGGGAGGGCATGAAATATTAGTGGGTAGAAACAATCTGCAAAATGATGTTCTTACCTTCAAAGCAGGTAAAAAGGATGATTATTGGTTCCACGCTAAAAATATACCAGGCTCTCACGTGCTTATACGGACAGATGGTGACGAACTTAAGGACGAGGAATATGTGGAAGCAGCAAGAATTGCAGCCTATTACAGCAAGGGAAGGAATGCAGGTTCTGTAGAAATAGATTACACCAAAAAAGCAAATCTTAAAAAGCCACCGAACTCAAAACCCGGCTTTGTAATTTATGATACAAACTACTCAATGCTTGTGGAACCAACTATAACAGGAATTAAAACAAAACAATAAGGATGCTTATGAGCTTTACAGGAGTAGCAATAGGGCTTTTATCTTTTATATAGGCAAAAAATCTGGCCGGCATTTTTAGTTGCCGGCTTTGGAGTAGAAGAATTATGTAAAATTGTCGTTAGAGCAATCCCAACAGGGATTGCTTTGCTTTTATTAAAAAATCAAGTGGAGCCATATCCTTTTCATCTCCAAAGGGATATGTTTCCATTGAGTAGCTCTTACAGTTCGCCCGCTTTATGATATCTATAATTTTGTCCCAGTTAACATTTCCTTTACCAGGAATCCAGTGTCTGTCATTGGTCCCGCCGTCATTATCGGACAAATGCACCGCCAGCAGCCTATCCTTCCATCTGTTTAAAATTTCTCCCTTGCTTCCTCCATTAACGAAATCATGTGAAGAGTCATAGCAGAAGCCCGCTTTTGGGGATGTGATTTCGCGCAGTAACAAATTTGTATATTCTGCCATCTGCGTATTTTCAAAGGCAACATTTATACCTATGTTCTCCGCTTCTAAAATAACATCTTTAAATGAGTCAAAGCCAAATTTATAGTTAAATTTATGATTGCTTCCTTCCGTGTTGTGTATAACAACAGTATCAGCGCCACATTCCCTGCACTCATTTAACCATCTTTTAACAACATTGATTTCATTGTTCCTTAAGGTACTGCTCTCACTCCAGAGGTTATTTATATTTTCAAACGGCAGGTGCACATTATCAAGCTTCAATCCGTAATGCTTTAAAATTTTAATAAGTTCCATGCGGCTTATGATATACGGGTAGCTCTCATCTTCCCACCACAGCATTGCATAATCGTATCCAGCCTGCTTTATGAGCTTTATTCTTTCCTCAAAAGGAAGTATGTACCCAAACCAATTAAAAATACCGCATTCATGCTTATTTTCCATGTTGCACCTCATACTATATAATTCCAGATTCTCATTCTTTATATTACCTGCAAACGCCTTTTAGCTTTATTAAAATAAACTATTTGTATGCTTATCATTGCAATCCATCCTATGCCTGTGGCAATTGCCACTGCCCTGAGCTGCAGCAGATCTGTAAATCTGANNACTCAGCATTACTCCCGTTATTACCATGAGCTTAATACCCTTCTTCAATCCATCCTTCACTCTGCCCATTTCATTATGTCCGTAATTTTGAGCAATAAATACCGCAATTGCTGCAGCACCGCTGTCTCCAAAGGCAAGAAGAAGCTGCTCGATACATATATCCGCTGTGTATGCCATTACGGCATCTGAACCCAGCGCATTTATAGCTCTCTGAACCATCAGTTTTCCAAAAAACAGGCTTGATTGCTGCAATGCCGATGTTATTCCAAATTGAAAGGCTGTAACGCTCAATTTCCTGTCACGTGACATATCCGCCTTTCCAACCTTCAGCTTCGGAAGGTACTTCAATATGTAAATCAGGCACAAAAATGCTGATATTACCTGAGAAAGTACAGTTGCCAAGGCTGCGCCCATTACCTCCAGCCTTAGTACAGCAACTAAAAAATAATTGAAAAACAAATTAAAGAACATTGCTGTCACAATGATATAAAGCATTACATTTGTACGTCCCAGAGCCTGAAGTATGCTCGCAAGCAGGTTGTACATAAGGCAGAATATCATCCCTGCAAAAATCACCCTCAAGTATATCTCACATTCACGAAGTAAATTATCGGGAGTTTGAATTGCATTGAGTATATCCTTCAAAAAAACAAATCCTGCAATTGATAAAATCAAGGTTATGCTTATGCCTATTACCGCTGTGGTATATATGGTTTTTCTGAGTTTTTCGTAATCCTGGGCACCGTATGCATTGGCGTACAATATGGAAAATCCCACACATAATCCTATAATGATTGCAATAAACAAATTCATTACGCTTCCGCTCACTCCTACAGCCGAAAATGCCGCATCTCCCACATAACGTCCCACAATCATCATGTTAATGGTATTATAAAATTGCTGAATTTTATTGCCTATAAGCAGCGGGAAGGAAAGTCTGATAATTTGTCTTGTTATATTTCCTTCAGTCAAGTATGTAATTTAAACCACCTCCGAATTGCTCTATGTCCTATAATGTTCGTCACTAAATTATAAAGCCTCCAATGTACGAAGTCAATCGAGTAGGAGGCAATTAATTTAAAACTTTCCACTTGAGCCTCCGTGTGAACGCCCCGACGACGACCTGTGAGTGCTTGAGCCGGAGGAAGAGCTTTGAGCTTTTTCTATTTTTGTCTTGCTTAAATTTGCATATAAGAACATATCTTTGCTTTCAATAATTTTTAAGCTGTTGCTTTTTATATAATTTCCGGCTGCGGTCTGCATACTGACACTTTTTAATTGCATCCTCATGACTCCTGTGATTATAAATGCAATAACGATACCTATTATTGTTGTAATGACCGGCAAATATGGAGGCAGCGGACTTTTTGGCATATTAGAAGTATCATAAGGCTTTTCTGCTTTAGCTTGTATAATGAAATTTTCGGAGATATCCGCAAATTTGTTGAAAGCACCCGCATAATCACCACTGTTTAAATCGACCATAAATTGATTTACTAAATACTTTTGACCCGCATCCGTAAAGACGGTAATTCCAACGCCATGTGTGCTGATAGCCCAATCGCGCTCCTCCATGCTGATGAGCAGTAAAATACCACTATCCCTTTCA
>DOON01000048.1 GCA_003514865.1 Clostridiales bacterium | reverse complement strand
TATTCTCCTATATTGTGCGGAGGTATTATTTGCTCAATAAAGGAGGATAAAATGAGAGGTAATACTGATTCGCAAAAATTCACATCGTTGACTATAGTGAGGGCAGGCCTGTTTATTGCCATGAGCCTTGTACTGAAGGTCATTTTTGAAATTTATATACCTTTGGCTGGTATTCCCGCACTGCGAATAAACTTCGCATCAATACCGCTGATGCTGTCAGGTATGGTCCTGGGACCTGCAGCAGGCTTCATATCGGGTGCAACGGCCGATCTTATCAACTTTATGGTTAAGCCCGGCGGACCATTTTTTCCGGGATTTACGCTTGTCAGTGCATTGAGCGGATTTATCCCCGGCTTTATCTATAAACACGTAAGGAAAAATATCAATTACAATTTATTAAACACTGCGTTTATATCACTTCTATCCGCAGGATTTGTAATGGTGTTTGTCCATAACGGGCTGCTTGAATTTAACGGAACAATTATGTATGACGGGAAACCCCTGAGCTTCATATACATTGCAGGCTTTTTTATTCTAGTCGCAATCTACCTCATACTCCCTGCCAAAATAACATCTGCAGACAAGGATTTGAGCATGAGCAGGATTGTTTTTACGGTCAGTGCAACGCAGCTTATAACATCGATTTTATTAAATACTTACTTTCTGTCGGTTCTATATGGAAAGGGTTTCATGATATTTCTTCCTGCAAGAATACTTACAAACTTTTTTATGATTCCCATGTACTCAATAGTGATAGCCGCAATACTCAATGCGGTGAAGGGAAGATTCAAACTATGAAATTAAGCCGCCTTAAATGGCGGCTTTTTACTTTTGCAATTACGTATTTTGACGATTTATGCTGTCTGCTGCAAGTTTTCCCGTTGAAAATGCAGCTTGTATGTTATAACCACCTGTGTCACCGTCATAATCAATTACTTCTCCGTCAAAATACAAATTAGGTTGTAATTTTGATTCCATGGTCTTGAAATTAATTTCGTCAGCAGCAACGCCCCCCTTAGTCACCATTGCCACATTAAAACCCCCGAGCCTTTCCACAATGAAAGGATGAGTAGAAAGCAGTTCCCGCAGTTTTCTTCTTTCCTCCTTATGAAGTTGGCTGCATTTTATTTCCCCGTCAATATTTCCAATCTCCATGATTTTTTCAATAAAACGTTTAGGAAGGTTCAATCGCTTCAATACCGATACAACACTGGAGCCTCCTGAACCTGATATAAGCTCGTCTAAAAACACCCTGAATTCTTCATTATTGCTGTAAGAAGTGAAATTTATCTTTAGGGTATCGCCTTTTTCAAAATATCTTGAATTATTGAGGATAACCGGTCCGGATATATTCACATGAGTAAAAAGAAAATCTCCCGTAAATTCTTTAAGCTTTCTGCCATCTCTCCATTGTGAAACCTTAATATCTTCAAAAGAAACTCCGGATAAATCCTTAAATCCATAATCCCTCACATATACAGGAGTAAGCGACTCTGACGGCTTTACAATTTCGTGGCCGAATCCCTGCGCAAGCAAATATCCGTCTCCCGTAGAGCCTGTGAGAGGATATGACATCCCTCCGGCAGATACTATGAGTCTTGCTCCAGCATACGTTGATCTATTGGTTTTTACTGTAAACATTTCCTTTAAAGAATCATATTCAGCTTTTATTGCGGCTTCATCATAAATTATCTCAACCCCATTTTCCTTTACACCTTTCAACAGCACCTTCAATATATCTGATGCATCAAGTGTTATCGGAAATACCTTACCATCATCTCTCACCATACTTTTCAGCCCTTTTTTCTCAAAAAACTCTATTGTATCTATGTTGGTGAAATTATAAAGAGCATTCTTCAAAAGCCTTCCTTTACTGCCGTATCTGCTTAAAAACTCATTTAACTCACATCTATTTGTATAATTGCATTGCCCTGCACCTGATATCATAAGCTTTTTGCCGGCATTTTTATTCTTTTCTATGATCAAAACCTTTTTCGATTCAAGAGATAAGGCGCTGAACAGCCCTGCCGGACCCGCGCCTATAATTATAACATCATACTTCATTATTCGTTCCTTCAACTAATTCGACGTTCCCGGCACTATCGGCACTATTTTCATCTTCCGCTGCACCTGCGCCGCCTTTATTTACAATAGCTTCTTCCAAAGATAGAATATTATACTTTTCTTTTATTTTACTTAAATTTGCTGCGGCTTCAACGCGGTACTCTGTCTCATACTCATCCTTGTGAATACCTGCAAATATAACCCTACCGCTTGCTTCATCAACCTCAAAAGAAGAATATTTATTGTTATAGTCAAGTGCTATCTCCTGTTCCTTTGCATTAACAAAATCATAAAGAACAAAGGCTCCCGTATCTGGCTTCTGTATTATAAATGAGGATGTTTCTGCAATAAGATATGGTTTCTGCCTTGAATAAAATGAGCTTATTATACTCTTTTTTTCAATGTCGAGCATCTTTCGCTCTCCATCATTTCCGGTCATTATCATAATAAACCTGTCATTTATCCGTTCAAGGTACCCATTCTTTGCAAATGCCGCGCCGTTAACGAGTTCAGGCTCAGTACTACCTACGCTCCATATAAACATCTGGTTAAAGCTGTCACCGTAACCGGTTGCGTAGAACAGTATGCTGCTGTCACTATAGCTTTCAAGAATTTCAATACCTCTCAGGCTTCTGTCAAGCATTGTCCTGCTGCTGTTCAAGTAGGACATAATATCATTTTTATCAGTTTTTTCCGAAGCAAAGTCAGGAATACCTTCATTGTCTAAAATGTTCAGCTTAGCTTCGGCATCCTGCAGCTTTGATATTACTGCTTCATTATTTTTTGCAAGCTCAAGATAATCTCTATCCTTTTTATCTATCTCAGATTTAAGATTTCCTATTTCCTCTTTTAAGCTTTCATTCTCTTTTTTTATTTCTCCTGAATTTTTAATTTCCGCATATTCGCTTGGTCCTCTTCCAGTTTCCTGAGAGGCCGGAATCATAGTGCATCCGAACAAAAAAGAAGCGGAAACTATTAAAACAACTATAAATGCAATTCTCCTCATAATTTTTTCATCTCCTTGCTTTATTACGATATAATTAGCAAAAAAGCATCTTAGAAGATGCTTTTTGCTGCTATGGGATAATAATACTTACTGCCACATATTCTCCGTTCTGAGAAACAGCAGTGCTTGATATATATTGTCCCTCCGTTATGTCCTTCAGGTACCTTGTATCACCTGTTATATTAATTATCCTCGTGTTATTTGTAACCTTCAAATAAATAAGCTCTGTTTGCCCGCTGCTGCTTTGGTTCTGCATCATTATAATTTTATCATCCTTGTTGATAAAAATTGCCTTTCCGGAAAAATTTATGACCGTCTGAAGCTCTGATGCCTNNCTCAATAGTAACTATTTCGCCGCCGGATGTATTTATGTTGACATTGTAGCCCACTCGCAAATCATTTATTGATGCATTCTTGCTTCCTATTGTTACAACCACGCTGTTGCTTACAGTATATTGCTCAATATCACCGTTTTTGTCGGCAATTTTTATTTTATTCGTGCCACCGATTATTATTTCCTTAACGGTTCCGCTCATTTCAGCTTCCTTGGCAACAGTGTTAATTTTTATCATGGTATCATATTCCGTGGTGACTGTAACTTCGTCCCCTACCCTTACTCTGTCAAAGCTTGATTCCTTATCGTTTCTTGTTACCTCAACGCTACCGCTCAGTTCAAATGTTTTAATAACATCTCCCGCTGTCTTCACAGAAACCTTTATAGGATAGGATGAATAATCAATAGCTGATATTTTTCCGTCATAATATTTAATTCTGCTCACTGAATTAATCTGATATACTTTATTGTTATCTAAAAACAATGTTATTTCATCATTTTTCTTAAGATTCTTCAGCTCGGTTGCCTTTCCGTCAAGGTAAACCTCTGCTGAGGATGGCACATCATACTTTATTTTGTCCTTATCCTTGTCATAGATTGTAACAGAAGCAGGTGATGAGTAGGCAACAGTATTGATTATTCCTCTCGCAATTTCCTTAGTGCTGTCAGCTTCAATCTTAACCGCATATTTATTTTCGTCCACCTTGCACTTAACAAGCATGTCCTTTTTTAAATCAGAAAACTTCTTTGTTCTTCCATTGATATATATTTCTGTATTATTATTAATTTTAACAATACTTTCGATATTCTTGCTGTTGTTTATATATATGTATGACTCGCCCTTTTCCTCTGCAATCTTTGTTATAAAACCTTCTGCAACGGTTGTCGGAACATAATCGTCCAAATCCGGATAAACGTCATTTTTTTCAATATATCTGAAAGCCTTGTCCAACACTGTAGAAATTTCAGCTCTTGTTATCTTATTTGTAGGGTTAATATTTTTCTTGCTGTCACCCTGAAGTATTTCCTTATCATACATTACATATATATACGGCCTTGCAGCTGTTGATATCTTTTCAGCATCGTTAAAAGGAAGTGTGTACACCTTCAGACTTTGCGCCTCATTTCCCAACATCATAGCCTTTGTAAGAAGAACCGCTATTTCTTCTCTTTTGGCATCCTGAAAAATAGTTTTCTTTGAAAACATATCCTTTATTCCATTTTCAGATACAACTCCAAGCTCAATAATTACAGACAAATATTCAAATGACCACTCATAGTAGCGAGTATTTGGCATTTCCTCCAAAACAGGCTCATATTTTTCTATAATTTCATCCTTTATATCTTTATCAATATCGTAAAGTCTTGACAACATAACAAGAGCTTCAAGTACGGTAACATTATTATCAGGTTTGAATGTTTTATCATCATATCCCGAAACCAGTCCGTTCTTTGCCACCCTTTCAATGTAGCTCTCAGCCCAGTGATTTGATATATCTGTAAATGCAACCGCACTTGCAGTAACTGTAAATACAATAGAAAGAACAACAGTCATCAATATTATCTTATTTAATTTGCTATGTTTCATAATACCTCCTACCCAGCCATATTTTAATAAATTATACCATAATACAAGCCATTCTGCAAATTATTATTGTTAAAGAAATCTTAAAAATCAAGGCTCTGTGGGATTGTTTGTGATATTGCTCTTAAAACTATTGACATGCAGCAATATTGTGATAAATTTTAATAATACAATATAATAGCAGGATAAAAAAGGAGGACGCAATGGACTTAAATAACGCAAGGATTGAAATAAACCGCATTGACAGAGAAATAGTGCTCTTGTTGGAGAAAAGGTTTGATTTTGTAGCAAAAATCGGAAAATTTAAAAAGGAAAACAACCTTCCTGTGTATGACCCGGAAAGAGAAAAAATTGTAATAAGTAATTGTATCAGCTATTTGAACAATAAAGAATATTCAAAGGCCATTAAAGATGTTTACAGGCAAATAATGGATTCAAGCAAGGAATTGGAAAGATAGCAATAATTAATTTACCGCCATTTCCAGAGAAAATCTCCGAAATGGCGGTACTGTTAACTTCGTTTTTTTGCAAGTTCAAACTCATTCTGAATTTCAGCGGAAGGCTCCTCAGTCATTTTCGATACCACATAAATGAATATACATGAAATTATAAATGCCGGAAGCAGCTCATATACTCCAAAAATACCACCCATTGGCTTAAGAAGCAGTTTCCATATAAACACCATTATACCACCGGACAGCATACCTGCGATAGCACCTTCTCTTGTAGTTCTTTTCCAAAACAGCGAGAACAACGTTATAGGACCGAATGTGGCTCCAAATCCTGCCCATGCAAATGACACTATTGTGAATATGACGCTGTCCTTATCGAGAGCTATAATTATTCCTACCAGTGAAATAATAATTAGTATTATTCTTGAGATGTTCATAACCTGTTTATCAGTTGCATCTTTCTTAATGAGATGCTGATAAATATTTTTAGAGAATGCAGATGCAGCAATCAGCAAATATGAATCCGAAGAGCTTATGGTTGCCGCCAGTATCCCCGCCATAACAAAACCTGCAATTGATGCCGGAAGCAATTTCTGCGAAAGCACAATAAATACATTTTCTGCTTCGCTGTATGTGGACAGTTCTGCAGGAAACAGTGCCCTTCCTATAATCCCTATAGAAACAGCTGCAATGAGGGAAATTATAACCCATACGGTGGCAATCCTCCTGGACTGT